>JBBQAU010000091.1:0-8740 GCA_038316685.1 Sphingomonadales bacterium | reverse complement strand
CTGATCGACAATCGATTCCATGCGTGCCCTCGAAAAACCCTGTGTCTTCCTTTCAAGGAAATTGCGCCAAGTGCAACAGCGACGCGCAGATCAAACCTTCACGATCCCCAGATCGATCAGACTGCGAGCGGTGTCGATCACACTTTGCGCGGGCGGGCGCGTTTCCCAGCCGAGCACGGTCCTGGCGTGGGTTGCGTCCATCTCGCGTGTCTTGCCAAGCTCGCCGGTGACCTGCCGGACGATGGGATCAAAGATCGCGGCGATCCGCAGAACGAAATCGGGCAGGCGCCGCGTCGGCACCTTGCGTGCTTCTGCCCCCAGATGATCGCGCAAGGTCTGGGCGATCTGCAGCATCGACATCGACGGCCCCGAAGCGATGAAGCGTTCGCCCGCCATGTTGGGTGCCGTCAACGCGCGGACATGCAGATCGGAGACGTCGCGGACATCAACAATGCCCAGCGACAAATTGGGGAGGCCGGGCAGCGACCCCTCCAGCAGTTTCTTCACCGCCTCAATCGACGGCGAAAAATCATCATTGCGCACCGGCCCCAGAACCACGCTGGGGTTGACCGAGCAGAACTCCATCGCCCCGCCATTGGCCGCGACCCAATCGCGCGCTGCGCGTTCGGCGATGGTCTTGGACTTGGCGTAGGCGTTGACGGCGGGACCGTTGAGATTGGTCCACATATCTTCGGTGAAGCGCTCCACGCTGGTCGGATGGCCATAGGCAATTGCGGCAACCGAGGAGGTCAGCACGACGCGTTTCACCCCGGCCGCTGCGGCAAAACGCACCGCGCGCAAAGCCCCCTCGCGCGCGGGGACGATCAGATCATCCTCATGTTTCACCGCGCCTGACGGCAGTGGTGACGCGACATGGACAACATGGCTGCACCCGGCGACTGCCGCTGCCCAACCAGCATCATTGGTGAGATCGGCGGCGAAAAAATGGAGCTGATCTGCCGGGACATTCAATGCGGCGCGAACGTGCGCTTCTTTGGCAAGGCTGCGGATCGTGGTGTTGACCTGCCAATTCTCACGCGCCAGCTGCTGGATAATGAAGCCGCCGATATAACCGCTGCCACCCGTTACCAGCGCATGTCCGCTCATCGTGTTGCTCCTGTCGGGATAGAACCGTTTTACATTGAAACTGGCTGATCCCCAAGCGGTTTGACTTGCCATATACCCGCATGTCGCCGCACATAGGTGCGCAGGAGAGAATAATGACCCAAACCCTTTATCCCGTATCGGCTGAATGGGCGAAACGGGCGCGGATTGATGCCGATGGCTATGACCGGCTTTATGGCCGGGCACTTGGCGATCCGGGGAGTTTCTGGCTGGAACAGGCGCGAAGACTCGACTGGATCAAGCGCCCGGAAATTGCCGGCGACTGGTCATTTAACAAACAGGATTTCCGAATAGAGTGGTTTGCTGATGGCAAGTTGAACGTGAGTGCAAATTGCATCGACCGGCATCTGGGCAAGCGCGCCAATCAGACCGCGCTGATCTGGGAACCTGATGATCCGAGCGACGAGCCGCGCCTTTTCACTTACGCCCAGCTCCATGCCGAGGTTTGCCGCTTTGCCAATGTGCTGAAGGGCCAGGGCGCGAAAAAAGGTGATCGCGTGACGATCTACATGCCGATGATCCCTGAGGCCGCGTTTGCGATCCTTGCCTGCGCGCGGATTGGGGCGATCCATTCGGTGGTGTTTGGCGGCTTTTCAGCAGAGGCGCTGGCGGGGCGGATCACCGATTGCGATTCAAAGCTGGTGGTGACCGCCGATGAAGGTCGGCGCGGTGGCAAGAAAGTCGCGCTCAAGGCGGCCGTCGATGCTGCCGCACATCACGCACCCGCGTTGCAAAAAGTGATTGTCGTGCGTGCAACGGGCGGCGCGGTGACAATGCACCCGGACCGCGATGTCTGGTATCATGAGGCCGCAGCCACCGTCTCAAACCAATGCCCGGCAGAGGTAATGGGGGCGGAGGATCCGCTGTTCATCCTCTACACCAGCGGATCGACGGGCAAACCAAAGGGGGTGCTGCACAGCAGCGGCGGTTATCTGCTCTGGGCGAGCCTGACGCATGAATTGTGCTTTGATTACCGCCCCGGCGACGTCTGGTGGTGCGCGGCGGATATCGGCTGGGTGACGGGGCATAGCTATATCCTTTACGGCCCGCTCGCCAATGGCGCGACGACCTTGATGTTTGAAGGCCTGCCCAACTGGCCCGATGCCAGCCGCATCTGGCAGGTGGTTGACCGGCATCAGGTCCATACGATCTTTACAGCACCAACCGCGCTGCGCGCGCTGATGAAGGAGGGCGATGCCCCCGTCCATGCGACCAGCCGAAAATCATTGAAGCTGCTGGGTACGGTGGGTGAGCCGATCAATCCTGAGGCGTGGCGCTGGTATCATTCAGTCGTCGGTGATGGCCGCTGCCCGATCATTGATACCTGGTGGCAGACCGAGACGGGTGGCGCGATGATCGCCCCCCTGCCCGGTGCGACCGACCTGAAGCCGGGCAGCGCGACCCGGCCTTTGCCCGGCGTCGATCCGCAAATTGTGGACGCCGAAGGGACCGTGCTGGCCGGGGCGACGGAGGGTAATCTTGTCATCACGCGCAGTTGGCCCGGGCAAATGCGCACCGTCTGGGGGGATCACGCCCGCTTTTTCGACACCTATTTCACGACCTATCCGGGCAAATATTTTACCGGCGATGGCTGCCGCCGCGATGAGGATGGCTATTACTGGATTACCGGTCGCGTCGATGATGTCATCAACGTCAGCGGCCACCGGATGGGAACGGCAGAGGTTGAAAGCGCGCTCGTCCTCCACCCCAAGGTTGCCGAAGCCGCGGTGGTGGGCATGCCGCACGACATCAAGGGACAGGGCATTTATGCCTTTGTAACGCTCAACATCGGCGAGGAAGGATCAGATGCCCTGCGCGCTGATCTGGTGAAATGGGTCCGCACCGAAATCGGGCCAATCGCTGCCCCCGACGCGCTGCAATTCGCCCCCGGACTACCCAAGACGCGTAGTGGCAAGATCATGCGGCGCATCCTGCGCAAAATTGCCGAGGGCGATGTTGCCAGCCTTGGCGATACATCAACGCTTGCGGACCCGAGCGTTGTCGATGATCTGGTTACCAACCGGATGGGCTAGCTCTTGAAGGGCGCGATACTTGGCGATATACAACCGCAAAACACTATGTCACTGGAGAGCGTCATGCGCATGAAATCGTTGATCCCTCTATCGACCGGCCTGATCCTCGCGGCCGCGATCCTGCCGCTCGCCGCCAATGCTGCCGGGAAGGCGCGCTATGGCAAGTTCGGCATCGATCTGACCGCGCAAAAAGCAAGCGTGAAGCCGGGCGATGATTTCTGGACCTTCGCCAATGGCGGCTGGGATGCGCGCACACAGATACCGGCGGACCGGACCTCGATTGGTTATGGCGAGCTGCTGACCGAGCAAGCCGAGGCGCAGGTGCGCGATATTATTGCTGATCTTGCCAAAAACCCTCGCAAGTTCGGGGCATCAGGCAAGAGGGTCGGCGATCTTTACGCCAGCTGGATGGACGAGGCAGGCATTGAAAAGGCCGGGACCACCCCGCTAAAGCCCTATCTTGCACGGATTGCGGCGGTGAAGGACAAGGCTGATCTGCAAGTCCTGTTCGCAACCGATGGCTACTTCTCCCCGGTCGGGATCAGCATTCTTCCTGATCCTGCCGGTCCGGTTAAATATATCGCCGCAGCCAGCCAGGATGGCCTTGGCATGGGCACGCGCGACAATTACCTGCTCGAAGGTCCAAAATACGACACGATCCGCAAAGGCTATCGTGACTATGTGATCAAGATGCAGGAATTAGCGGGCATCCCCGATGCTGCTGCCAAGGCTGACCGGATCATCGGATTTGAAACCGAGCTTGCCAGGGTCCATTGGTCGCCCGAGCAATCGCGCAATCTGATGGCGATCTACAACCCGATGAATCGCGAACAAATGGCCAAGCTTGCGCCTGAGTTTGACTGGAATTTGATGATGAAGACGGCGGGACTGGAATCAGTCCAGACCGTGATCATGGCGCAAAAATCTCAAATCACCGCCGCTGGCAAGATGCTCGACACCGTGCCGCTCGATACGTGGAAGGAATGGATGACCTTCAACTTCATCAGCAGCCATGCGCGATTCCTGCCCAAGGCGTTTGATGATGCGCGGTTCAGCTTCTTCGGTCAGACGATTCAGGGCCAAAAAACCCAGAAGGCGCGTTGGAAGCGCGGCGTTCAAATCGTCAATGGCGCACTGGGCGAGGCGGTTGGCCAAATCTATGTCGATCGGCATTTCCCCGCCACCAGCCAGGCCAAGATGGCAGAACTGATCGCCAATCTGCGCTCCGCACTGGAAGAACGGCTCACCGCCAATAGCTGGATGGACGATAAGACCAAGCAGGCCGCGCTCGCCAAGCTCGCCGCATTTGACCCGCGCGTCGGCCACCCGGTCAGCTATATTGATTACAGCAATTTCACGGTTGTGCGCGGCGACCTGCTCGGCAATGCGATGCGCAGCGCTGAATTTGAACGGCAGTTGCAATTGTCGCGACTGCCAAAACCCGTTGACCGCGCGCTGTGGGGGATGACGCCGCAAACGGTGAATGCCTATTACAACCCGCTGGCCAACCAGATCACCTTCCCCGCCGCGATCCTGCAGCCGCCCTATTTTGATCCCAATGCTGATCCGGCGGTCAATTACGGCGCAATTGGCGCGATCATCGGTCACGAAATCGGGCATGGTTTTGACGATCAGGGTAGCCTGTTCGACGGCACGGGCAAAATCTCCAACTGGTGGACGCCCGCTGCAAAGGAAGCCTTCAACAAGCGCACCGCCGAACTCGTCAAGCAATATGACGGTTATGAGCCAATCCCCGGCACCAAGATCAAAGGCAAGCTGACGCTGGGCGAGAATATCGGTGATCTGGGTGGTATCGAAATGGCCTATGCCGCCTATCACCGCTTTCTCGCCAAAAACGGCCCTGCCCCCGTCATTGGCGGGCTGACCGGCGATCAACGTTTCTTTCTGGCCTTTGCGCAGGCGTGGCAATCAAAGCTGAGTGAAGGTGCCGCGCGTCAACGCTTGCTCAGCGATCCGCACAGCCCACCCTATTTCCGGGTCAACGGCATCGTCCGCAATGTCGATGCCTGGTATGCCGCGTTCAACGTCAAGCCGGGTGACGCGCTGTATCTTCCGCCAGAGCAGCGTGTGCATATCTGGTGAGCACGTCGATCGGGCAAGACGAACGCTTCATCATCGCGAGCGCAAGCGAGGCAACCCAGCCGCACCGCATTTGATGGCATCGATGGATTGCCCCGCGACGCTCGTATTGACAATTTGAGGTCACATTGACCTGCGGATACCGGCGGGGCGTGCCGTGTTACCGCGTCACCGCAACAACACCAATTCCTCCGCCATCGAAGGATGCAGCGCGACCGTCTGGTCAAAATCATCTTTGGTCAAACCTGCCTTTACTGCCACCGCTGCGGCTTGCAGAATTTCCGGTGCGTCGGGGCCGATCATGTGGAGGCCGAGCACGCGGCCGGTGTCGCTGTCGCAAATCATTTTGTAGAGCGAGCGTTCATTGCGCCCGGCCAGCACGTTTTTCATCGGGCGGAAATCAGATGTATAAACCTTTACTGATCCGAATTTCTGCTTTGCCTGGCTTTCGGTCAGACCGACGCCTGCCAATGGCGGGTTGCTGAACACGGCAGACGGAATACAGCCATAATCGACGCGCGTTGGCTTGCCGCCGAAAATGGTGTCGGCAAAGGCTTGCCCTTCGCGGATCGCGACCGGCGTCAACTGCACCCGGTTGGTGACGTCGCCAACCGCATAAATGCTGGGGCATGATGACTGATTGTCGAGATCGACCTTGATCGCACCTTCGCCGTCCGTTTCAACCCCGGCGTTTTCAAGGCCCAGCCCATGGATATTGGGCATCCGGCCGACCGCAAACATCACGCAATCGACCACCATTGGCTCATGGTCCTTCATCTCGACCTTGAGCGATCCGTCCGCCTGTTTTTCAATGCTTTGAAAACCTGCGTTGAAGCGGAACTGGATGCCCTTCGTCATCGAGATTTGCAGCAGGCGGTCACGGATTTGCTCATCATAGCCGCGCAGGATCTGGTCGCTGCGATTGACGAGCGTCACGCTGGAGCCAAATTCGTGGAAGATCCCGGCAAATTCATTCGCGATATAGCCCGCCCCCGCAATCAGCACCCGCTTGGGCAAGGTATCGAGATGGAACACCTCGTTTGAGGTAATCGCATGCTCGGCCCCCGGGACCGCCGGCACGAGCGGATGCGCGCCGGTGGCAATCAGAATGATCTTGGCGGTGACGGTGCGCCCGCTGGCAAGCTTCACGCTGTTCGGCCCGGCAAGCTCGGCCCGCTCGTAGATGATTTCCACCTTATGGCTGTCGAGCGTGGTCGTGTAGGCCGCGTTCAGCCGATCCACCTCGGCGAGCACATTATCGCGAAGCCGCGGCCAATCAAAAGTGCAGTCGGGCACGTTCCAGCCAAAACGGCGCGCATCTGCCAAATCCTCGGCAAAATGCGCGCCATAGACAAGCAGCTTTTTGGGGACGCAACCGCGAATGACGCAGGTGCCGCCAATGCGAAACTCCTCAGCGATGGCTACTTTTGCACCATGCGCTGCCGATACTCGCGCCGCGCGGACGCCACCCGAGCCAGCACCGATGACGAACAGATCATAGTCGAAGATATCGGTCATCGGTTACGTCTTTCATTCGGAGCTGCGCGGGTTGAGCAAGAGCTAGGGACCGCAGTCGGCGGATACCAGTCCTAACCGAATGCCCGACGGATGAGATCAAGCGTTGAAGCGTCGAAATCGAGCCCGCCTTCATCTGCCGCCTTCGCCATTTCCTTGCCGAGTTCCACCCCGAACTGATCGAACGGATTGAGCCCCAGCAGCACGGCATTCACAAAGGTGCGGTGCTCATAAAAGGCGAGCAGCGCGCCAAGCGAGCGGGCATCCAGCGCCTCGATCAGGATCGTCGCACTCGGGCGATCACCGGGATAGCTGCGCGCCGGGTCCGCCGCGTTGATCCGCCCCTTCATCAGCGCCGCGCCTTGCGCAAAGGCGTTCATCAGCAGCTGGCGGTGATGCTCGTCGGCCAGCGCATCGCCGGGTTCGGCCACGCAGACAAACTCAACGGGGACCAGTCTTGTGCCCTGATGGAGCAACTGGAACACGGCATGTTGCGCGTCAGTCCCCACCCCGCCCCAGGTGATCGGCGCGGTAGTGCGGGTGATCGGCGTGCCATCAATCCCGACACTCTTGCCGTTTGATTCCATTTCGAGCTGCTGGAGATAGCTCGGCAACAACCGGAGCCGTTCATCATAGGCGAACACTGCGCGCGTTTCGGCATGCCTGACCTGTGTGTAAAACAAATCGGCAAAGGCGGCGAGCACGGGTGCATTCTCATGTGCCGAGGCGAGCCGGAAATGCCGGTCCATTTCCGCCGCACCATCAAGCAAATCCTCAAACGCATCCCAACCAAGCGCCAACGCCGCCGGGAAGCCAATCGATGACCACAGCGAATACCGCCCGCCGACACTGTCTGCAAAAGGCAGAACGCGGGTCTCGTCGATGCCCCATTCGACCGCCTTTTCTGGCGCGGCGGTGATCGCGATGACCCGGCCGTAAGGGTCAATTGTGCCGCCCTCACCCATCCATTCCAACGCGCTCTCTGCGTTGAGCAGGGTTTCCGTCGTCGTAAAGGTTTTGGACGCGATCACGAGCAGCGTGGCCGATGGATCAAAGCGCCCAAACGCCTCCTCCAGCGCGACGCCATCGACATTCGATACGACGGCGACCTCATAGCGCGCCTGATCCCGGCCAAGCGCATCGACCAGCAGGTCCGGCCCCAGCGCCGATCCGCCAATGCCAAGATGAAGGATGTGACGAACGGGGCCGAGCGCACCTGCCTCAATCGCGTCGATGAGCGCACGCATCCGGGCGTGCAGCATCGCCGCCCGGGCAACGCTGTCGGGAGCGCCCTCGCCGCGTTCGGCGGTATGCTCCGCCGCGCGCCCTTCAGTGGTGTTGACCGCCTCGCCTGCAAACAGAGCCTCGCGGCTGCCCGACAGATCGGTCGCACGCGCCAGCGCTTCAAATGCCGCCAGGGTATCGGTCGTCAAATGGGTTTTC
The DNA here is from genome assembly GCA_038316685.1 of Sphingomonadales bacterium. Lineage (GTDB taxonomy): Bacteria > Pseudomonadota > Alphaproteobacteria > Sphingomonadales > Sphingomonadaceae > Sphingomonas. Next base: position 524 of record JBBQAU010000091.1, on the reverse strand, counting down.
GACCAGTCAAAATGCAGGCCCGCAACATCAATGCTGAACGCAGCGACGCGGTCGGCCGCAGCGGCAAACAAAACTTCAAGCCGTGTTGCAGGCAGCGCCTCAATCGCGGACCATTCGGGTAAGGACATTGTGGGGCGACTTTCAAGAGGGTCGAAGGCCCTGCTCTAGACCTCCCGGTTCGGGGCTGCCACCGGAAAGGCCTGCTTGACGATGCTTTCGATGCCTCACAAAGCCGAGCGATGGCTGACTCCCCACCGCCTTTGATCCCTAACGAGCAAAGCGTGCGCGCGCCTATGGCCAAATCAGAATGGCGCCAGACGATTTGGTTTATCGTCCGGCTGGCGGCGATCGCGCTGGTCTTGCGCAGTTTTGTATTTGCGCCGTTCAACATCCCGTCGCAATCGATGCTTCCGCGCCTCTACATCGGCGATTTTTTGTTCGTGTCGAAGTGGAACTACGGTTATTCGCGCTATTCGCTGCCCTTTTCGCTGCCTTTACCAAACGGGCGACTGTTCGCGCGCAAT
>JBBQAU010000090.1:0-9025 GCA_038316685.1 Sphingomonadales bacterium | reverse complement strand
GGCCTCACTTTAGGCCGAAATCCCACTGCATTCGGTTGGAAGCCGCTGCATGAAATTTTGAATATGTCATCTTCATTCTCCTTGGCCGGAAAGGCCGCAGAGCATGTCCCCTTATATCCGGTGCTAGAAAATAGAGCACTTCCGTGCGACATTAGGCGCATTCCTGATCGTCCGGTTTGCGAAACGCGGACGACCGGTCGTCAGGAGCGGACGTTTACCGGAAATGAAGTGAACGACGGGCTCTGGTCGCGAGTTGCCGCCTTGTTATCCTCTCGTCGGATGGCAGCTAACCCAATCTCTTCCAGCTAAACCCGCTCACCCGCAAACCGCCAATTTTAAAAATTGACGCCGAACTTCAAATCCAAACAATGATCTGTGGTCATCTAAAACCACAACCGACACCCCCCCCTCAAATCGCCCCCGCCGTCCTCGGCAACAAAATCCGCACCTCGCGATTGGCGAAATCTATGTCGACACGGCGGCACAGGCGTAGCGCGTCCATCCCGAGCAGCAGGGCGGGTTGTTTCTTGAGCCCCAGTCTTTCGAACGGGGCGGCGTTGGCGAAGGCGACGGGGAGGTTTTGGAAGGTCATGCCGCCAATTTTGACCTCGCCGATCTGGGTGTAATCGGCGGTCATTCGATCCCCCGTCACGCCCGTCAGCGTAATGGGCGTCATCTTGATCTTGCGGCGGATGAGCGTATCGCGCAGCGCCAGATTGCCCATGCTGACGACAGAGCCTGTATCGATCACCACGCGCACACGCTGACCGCGATAAAAAGCGTCAGTCACGACGAGCTGACCCAACAGGCTTTTGGCCTGGATAACGATCTCATCGGGCGCGGCCACCGCCTGATAGCGGCGCTTGCGTGAGGGCTTGACCGTCATCTGGTTGGTATCAAAATTGATCGAGACGGCATGGTCTTTCAACGTGTCGAGCCCGAGCAGCCCGGGTGCGCCAAGGTCCTTGCCCTCCAGTTCAGGTGCCTCAATCCGCCCGGCCCCTGCTGTGCTGACGCTGAGCGAGGGGATGACAACGGTTTTGACGGTGCTGGTGCCGGTCATCGCGGTCAGGCGCACTTGCGGGCCGCGCGCCAGCCCGAGCAATCCGGCGAGCTCGCGCGAGATGACGGTGCGTTCGGCCCCGGTATCAATCGTAAAGGGATAGGGGCCAGCGCTGCCAATCGTGACCGGCACCGTCATCCGTCCGGGAATATCAGTGCCGATGCCAAGCACATCAGCGGCGGTGAGGGGAAGCTCGTCCTGCGCGGTGAGCGGCGCCGAAAACGCCAGCACGAGGCAGGGAGCAAGGGCGATAAAGCCGCGCATGGGCGGCGTGTTACGCCTTTGATTGGGGTCGAGCAAGCGGCTCAATCAAGCCGCATTGCCTCAATCGCCAGCGCCTCTGCCTCGATCAGGATGGCATCGTCAGCAAGGCCCTGCGGCACGCTTTCGCGCCCGATCATGACGAGCACCGGCACAGCGAGCGGCGAGACGCGGGTGAGGGCCACGTGGAGCATCGTGCCAGCCGCGCGATCAAGCAGATCGGCAAGGCGGCCGACATCGGTGAGCTTGGTGCGCGCATCGGCCCAGGCGGCCTTTAGCAGCAGATGATCGGGTTCATACCGGCGGAGCACATCATAGATGAGATCGGTGGAAAAAGTGACCTGGCGCCCGGTCTTGCGCTTGCCGGGGTGCTGGCGCTCGACAAGCCCGCCAATCACCGCTGCCTCGCGAAACGCGCGTTTCAGCAGGTGCGATCCTTCGACCCAATCGACAAATTCATCCGCCAATATGTCGGCGGAAAACAGTGCGGCCGGGTCATCAATCGGATCAAGCCCGTAACAGGCAATGGCATAATCATTGGCGACAAAGCCAATCGGTCTCAGCCCGCGCGTTTCCATCCGCCTGGTCAGCAGCATGCCAAGCGACTGGTGCGCGTTCCACCCCTCAAAGCAATAAGCGACAAGGTAATGTCGGCCCTGATGCGGGAAGGTTTCAACGAGCAATTGGCCGGTTGCGGGCATCGTCGATCGCTTCGCCTGAATATCGAGCCATTCGCGGACATCGGGCGGGAAGCGGTGCCAGCCCGCCGGGTCCGCCAGAAAACCGCGCACCCGGTTCGCCAGATTGGTGGTGAGCGGCAGGCGCGCGCCGCCGTAACTGGGGATGCGCGCGGGCCGGGCGGTGGCGCGCACGATGATATCCTCGGTATCGATGCTCTCGACCTCAAGGCTCATGCCGCTGAAGAAAAACGTGTCGCCATGGGTCAGCGTTGCGGCAAACCCCTCCTCCACGCGCCCGAGCTGTCGGCCATTGCGGAAGCGGACCTTGAGCATCGTGGATTCAACGATGATCCCGGCGTTTAACCGGTGCTGCGCGATGAATTTGGGGTGGCTGACCCGCCAGCGGCCATCCGCGTCAAGCGTCAGCCGCTTGAACTTGTCATAAGCCTTGAGCGCATAGCCGCCATCCCGGATGAAACCGAGCACGCTGCTGAACTGATCATCGCTGAGTGCTGAATAGGGGAGTGCCGATCGGACTTCCGCGCGCAACGCTGTCTCTGCAAACGGCGCGGCGCAGGCGCAGGCCATGATGTGCTGGGCGAGGACGTCGAGGCCACCGGCGCGGAACTCATCGGCATCAAGCTCACCGTCCGCGACCGCATCAAGCGCGGCGCGCGCTTCGAGATATTCAAAGCGGTTGCCGGGGACGACGATGGCCTCGCTTGCCTCATCAAGCCGGTGATTGGCGCGGCCGATCCGCTGCAACAACCGCGAGGCACCCTTGGGCGCGCCCATCTGGATGACGCAATCGACATCGCCCCAGTCGATCCCCATGTCGAGGCTCGCGGTGCAGACAAGGCCGCGCAGCCGCCCGTCCGCCATCGCGCCCTCCACCTTGCGGCGTGCCTCAAGCGCCAGGCTGCCATGATGAATGCCGATCGGCAGTTGCAGATCATTGGCCTTCCACAAATCCTGAAAGATCAGCTCCGCCAGCGCGCGGGTGTTGCAGAAGATGAGCGTGGTCCTGTGCGTCTCGATCTCGGCAATCACCTGCTCGGCGGCATAACGCCCCGAATGGCCTGACCACGGCACGCGGCCTTGTGGCAGCAGGATCGAGATATCGGGCGCGGCACCGGGATCGCCTGTCACCAGCGTGACAGTATCGATATCGCCATCGGGTGCGATCCAGGCGCGGTAGCCATCAGGATCAGCGACTGTTGCCGATAGCGCAACCCGGCGCAGCGCCGGCGCAATCATCTGCAACCGCGCCATGCACAGCGACAGCAAATCCCCGCGTTTTTGCGTGGCAAAGGCGTGGACCTCATCAACGACGATGGTTTTCAGATTGGCAAACATCAAAAAACTATCGGGATAGCTGAGCAGCAGCGAGAGCGATTCAGGCGTGGTGAGCAGGATGTGCGGCGGCTTGATGCGCTGGCGGACCTTGCGGTCGGACGGGGTGTCGCCGGTGCGCGTCTCGACGCGGATATCGAGGCCCATTTCCTCAACCGGCGTAATCAGGTTGCGCTGGACATCAACCGCGAGCGCTTTGAGCGGCGAGACGTAGAGCGTGTGGAGCCCCTCACCCGGTATCTCGATCAGCTCGGCAAGGCTGGGGAGGAACCCGGCAAGCGTCTTGCCCGCCCCCGTCGGCGCAACCAGCAACGTATGTTGACCCTTCCGCGCGGCGGCAAGCATCTCGAGCTGATGACGGCGCGGTTGCCAGCGCTTGGCGGCGAACCAGTCGGTCAGGACTTTGGGAAGGGTAGCGGTCACGCGCTTGATATGGGGGTGCAATGGGCGGTTGGGCTAGGGGGAACCGGTTCGCTTGTTTGACCCGATATTGAAAGTCGGGCGCCCTTGGCACGTCGGCATGCAACGACTGGAGCCCCCATGCGTTAATTACTCATTGCCCGGCGGCGCATTGGCCCCGGCGCTTGATCGATAACCATCAAAGGATGCCGCAATGACCACCTTGAAACTCCCCGATGATACGCTTGTCCTCGTCACGACGGGACGGGAGGCAAAGCTGTTCCGCGTCAAGGATGGCAGACTTGCCCAAAAGGATCATTGGAAGCCATCTGATCTGGCAGATGATGGACCTGGCGGCAGCACCCCGCCGGAGTATTCCCCAAACGAAGTGGACGAGGCAACCTTTGCCAAGCAGGTTGCACAGCGGCTCTATGGCATGGCGCACAAGCACAAGTTCACTGGATTGGTTCTGATTGCCGATCCGCAGACGCTCGGCCAGATGCGGCCGCTGCTCCACCAGGCGGTAACGGAAAAGATCATTGCCGAACACGCAAAGACGTTCATCAATTCGCCCATCGCGGATATCGAACGTCTGCTCGCTGTCGATTGACGCCGCCGGTGGGGCGGTGTTGGCTGTCAGCCTCCCGCCCCCCATATCCGTCCGATGACCAAGCTCGGCGACTGGATCGAACCTCACCCCCACGGCATTTACATTCCCGCTGCCGATGCGTGGATTGATCCATCACGCCCCAGCCCGCGCGCGCTGGTGACGCATGGCCATGCCGATCATGCACGCGGTGGGCACGGCGCGGTGTGGGCGACGCGCGCCACGCTTGCGATTATGGACGTCCGCTACGGGTCGCAGCCGGGCCAGCCGGTCGATTATGGCGAACGGGTTGATTTTGGCGCAGTGACCGCGCGCTTCGTGCCGGCCGGTCATGTGCTGGGTTCCGCCCAGATCGTGCTGGAGCATCGCGGCGAGACCGTGGTCATCTCAGGGGATTACAAGCGCCGCCCGGACCCGACCTGTGCGCCGTTTGAACCCGTCAAATGCGATGTTTTCATCACTGAGGCGACGTTTGGCCTGCCGGTGTTCCGCCACCCGGCAACGGGCGGCGAGATCGACAAGCTGTTGCGCGCGCTCCACGCCAATCCGGACCGGTGTGTGCTTGTTGGTGCCTATGCGCTGGGCAAGGCGCAGCGGCTGATCCGCGAGTTGCGGGATCGCGGGCATGATGCGCCCATCTATCTCCACGGCGCGATGGAAAAACTCTGTGCGCTGTATGTCGCGCACGGCGTTGATCTGGGCGATCTGCGCACTGTGGCGGGGGCGGACAAGGCGGACCTTACGGGCAAGATCATCGTCGCACCCCCTTCTGCGCTCACCGATGTCTGGTCGCGCCGCCTGCCCGATCCAATTACCGCGATGGCGAGCGGGTGGATGCGCGTGCGCCAGCGCGCGGTGCAGCGCGGGGTTGAACTGCCGCTTATCCTGTCCGACCATGCCGATTGGGACGAACTGACCGCAACGCTCATCGAGATTGCACCAAAGGAGGTCTGGGTGACGCATGGTCGCGATGATGCGCTGGTGCATTGGTGCATGACCCGCCAGATCAAAGCGCGCGCGCTGGCGGTAACGGGGTATGAAGATGAGGATGATTGAGCATCAACACCCCTTGGCCTTTGCCCAACGCTGGTTATGACAGGGCGATGAAGCAAGATCGGCCTGTCATTGATATGACAAAGCGCCTTGGCGCGCTTGGCATCCTTTGGGGTGCCATAACGCTATTGGCTGTTGCTGTCCCCGCCACGGCCAAAACACCAGGGGCCGAAACACCGCGCGACACGCTGATTCGCGCGGCCTTTACCGGCACCGTCCGCGCCGATGCGCTCAGGCAGGTCATGAGCGCGGAAGCAGGGGCCATTGCGTTGCTTGCGCGCGATGTCCACGACCGTGAGGCACAAATGACCAAGGCAATCGCCCGCAGCTACATCGCCAAATTGCGCAATAGCCGAAGTGACGCGCTGGCGGCGCGGCTACAGTTTGAAGCACTCGCCGCCGCTGATCCCAAGGACCCCGAGGCGCAGGCGGCAATTGGCGGCTGGCATATCGAAAGTCTGGCCACCCTGGGCTCCATGGTGGCGCGCATGGCGCTGGGCGCGCGCAAGGCGGTTGGGATTGATGCGCTCGACAGGTCTGTCGTGCTAGGGGGTAACCGCGCGATGTTTACTGGCCTTGCCGCGCTGCTGCGCGCTGAATTAGACCCCGGCGACCCCCGCGTCCGCCCGCTTGCCGAAGCCGCCGTGAACGGCACCGCGCCCACCGCGCTTGACCGTACCATTCAAAAGAGCGCTGCCGAATTGCTGATGGCGATGAAGACAAGCGATGCCGCGACGATCAAGGCGCTGTGCAAGCGTTTGTTGCCATTCGGGCGATTGCGAGACTGAATTGCCCTGATGCGCGACTTTTTGCAGATTGCAGTCAATGACTGCGGGTGCGCGCTATCTGCCCTGTGACGCGATCGTCGAAGAGCCGTTGTGTTTTGGCTGGCTCAACAGCTTCGCGTGGCATCCGGGTATCCGGCATCCCGGCGTCCCGGCATCATGGTATCCGCGCTCTCAGCCCTTTGATGCCGCCGCCTTCTTGGTGGCGGGTTTCTTCGCCGCCGTCACCTTTTTCGCCGCCGCTTTCTTGGGTGCTGCCTTTTTCGCCGCAGGTTTTTTGCCTTTTTTGGCGGGGGCTGCCGCTGCTCGGGCGTCGATCAACCGGGCCGCTTCCTCAAGCGTCAGTGCATCCTTCTCGATGGTCTTGGGCAGCGTCGCGTTGGTGACGCCGTCGGTGACATAGGGGCCATAGCGGCCCTCCATCAGCTTGATCTCCGCCTCAGTGCGCGGATGCAGCCCCAAAAGCTTGAGCGGGGCCTGAGCGCCGCGCTGTGGCCGTCCACCGCCTGCTGCTGCCTCGGCGAGTTTGACGACAGCTGCGTTCATGCCGGTTTCAAACACGTCAGCGGTCGAAGTCAGCCGCGCATATTTGCCGGCATGCGCCAGATACGGGCCATAACGCCCGATCGACGCGGTGATCGGCTCCGCCGTTTCGGGATGCGCGCCGATGGTGCGCGGCAGGCTGAGCAGCTTGAGCGCCCATTCAAGATCAAGCTCACCCGGCAAATCCTTGGGGATTGACCCGCGCTTGGCCTCTTTGCCTTCGCCGAGTTGAACATACGGCCCAAACCGGCCCGAGCGTTTGGAAACATCTTGCCCCGTCTCAGGGTCCTTCCCCAGCACTTCAGGGCCGGTATCATCGCCTTCACCGCCACCTGGCTGCGCAAAGCGGCGGGTATATTTGCACTCTGGATAGTTGGAACACGCGACAAATGCGCCAAACTTGCCGCCGCGCAGCGCCAGCTTGCCCTCACCGCAATTGGGGCAGAGCCGGGGGTCGCTGCCATCTTCCTTGACCGGGAAGAGATAAGGTTCGAGGAACTTGTCGAGCTCGACGGTCACTTCGGATGGCTTGAAATCCATCACCTCAGTCGTAAGCGGTTTGAAATCCTTCCAGAACGCCTCAAGTACCGCTTGCCATTGCGCGCGGCCGCCCGACACATCGTCAAGCTCATCTTCAAGCCCGGCGGTGAAATCATACCCGACATAGCGTTCAAAAAAGCGTTCGAGAAACGCCGTTACCAGCCGCCCGCTTTCCTCTGCAAAAAAGCGGTTCTTCTCGACGCGAACATAGGCGCGGTCCTTGAGCGTCTGGATGATCGAGGCATAGGTTGAAGGCCGCCCGATGCCCAATTCCTCGAGCCGCTTGACGAGGCTCGCTTCGGAAAAGCGCGGCGGCGGCTGGGTGAAATGCTGCTCGGCATTGACCGCCTTTTTGGCGGGCGCATCGCCCTCACGCAGCTTGGGCAGGCGGCGCGCATCATCGTCTGCCGCGTCATCAGAGCCTTCCTCATACAGCGCGAGGTAGCCGGGGAAGAGCACGACCTGGCCCGTCGCGCGCAAGCCGTGCAATCCGCTGCCATCGCTCAGCTCCACCGTCGTGCGCTCCATCCGGGCCGAGGCCATCTGGCTGGCAAGCGCGCGCTTCCAGATCAGATCATAGAGCCGCGCATAATCGCCTGAACCCGCCTTTTCCTTGGTGAACTCGGTCGGGCGGATTGCCTCATGCGCTTCCTGGGCGTTCTTCGCCTTGGTCTGATACTGGCGCGGCTTGTCGGGGACATAGCTTGCGTCATAGCGATCAGCGACTGCTTTGCGCGCGGCGGAAATGGCGCTGCTGTCCATCTGCACACCGTCGGTACGCATGTAGGTGATTGAGCCTTCTTCGTAGAGCCCTTGTGCGATCCGCATCGTATGGCTGGCCGAAAAACCGAGCTTGCGTGCCGCCTCTTGTTGCAGCGTCGACGTGGTAAAGGGCGGCGGCGGGTTGCGGGTTGCCGGTTTTGTCTCAACCGAGCTGACCGAAAAGCGCCCGGCCTCAACATCGGCCTTGGCGGATAGCGCGTCGCCCTCCTTGCCAATCGTCAGCCGGTCAATCTTGCCCCCGCGCCACTTTGTCAGCCGCGCGACAAACGGTGTGCCGTCATATTCCATGTCAGCCGCGACCGACCAATATTCCTGCGGGCGGAACACATCGATTTCGCGCTCACGCTCAACAATCAGCCGCAGCGCGACTGATTGGACGCGCCCGGCCGATTTCGCGCCCGGCAGTTTGCGCCACAACACAGGGGAGAGCGTGAAGCCGACAAGATAGTCCAGCGCGCGCCGCGCACGATAGGCATCAATCAGATCATGATCGAGCTCGCGTGGGTGCTTCATCGCCTCCGTAACGGTTGCCTTGGTGATCGCGTTAAAGGTCACGCGTTCGACCTGCTTGGGGAGGAGTTTGCGCGCGCGCAGTACCTCTTGCACATGCCAGCTGATCGCCTCGCCCTCACGGTCAGGATCCGTTGCCAGGATCAACCGGTCGGCGGTCCTGGCCAGATCGGCAATCGCTTTGAGTTGTTTTGCCTTGTCGGGATAATTCTCCCATTCCATCGCGAAATTGGCGTCGGGATCAACCGATCCGTCGCGCGGTGGCAGATCGCGGACATGGCCGTAACTCGCCAGCACACGATAATCCGAACCCAGATATTTCTCGATGGTTTTTGCCTTGGCGGGCGATTCGACGATAACAAGTTGCATGAAGGCTCCCTTACGCACACGCGCGAGGGTGGGAACCCCCAATAGCATTCGTCAAGCAATTCCGCGCAGTCGGTTGTCA
>JBBQAU010000089.1:0-9071 GCA_038316685.1 Sphingomonadales bacterium | reverse complement strand
CGGACACGACCGCCGCTACGCAATCGACCCGACCAAGATCGAGCGCGAACTCGGCTGGCGACCGCAGGTGAGCTTCGACGACGGGCTGCTCGCGACGATTGACTGGTATCGGGCGCAGGGGCGCGGTGGTGCGGTGGGGGCGGGGGTGGCGCGCCTGGGTTGATATCGGCGGACCATGATTCTTTTTGTCATGAGGAGAGTTACGGGACAGCGGGGTGTCGACCGAAATGGGCATCGCCAGTGTCGCGGCGAGAACGATAAGAGCTATCACGAGGGCAATTCCAGATGAGATGGAACCGGACGTCATCCGGTGGTCGTCCAGGCGTGAGCCGTGGCACACAAGCGACCGCCTGGAAAGCGTCGGGACGAACCAGCCCGCCCAATCACCAACTTGCGGCAAGCGCCCCGGACGAAAAATCATTCACCGACATCAACTTGCCGATCTTGGCGTGCAACGTCTTCACGTTGATCGCCGGATCCGCTGGCTCAGCGTGGGCATTCGATCCAAAAACCGCTGCAGCCCTGTCCAGAAATTGCCGCCGAGGTCGTGATCTGGTTTGCGTGAACGTCAATCTGCTGCGCCAACTCGGCCAGCGCCTTCTTGCCCTTCTCGGCAGCGAACACTACCGTCGCCTTGAATCCCGGACTGTGATTCCGGCGCGTTCGCTTGGTCATCAGCTCTCATGTTCGACAGCCATCCTGGCCACCGTCAGGCAGAAACAGCACTGAGCCACATGCGTAGATCAGCCGAGCCACTCCTCTCGTTACGTTCCCGAATGAATTTTTTTGCTGGAAATTGAGAAACTTCCCACCAACCACTGACTAGCTAATTTGCTGAATCTAAATGAGCTGTCTACAATGTATATGGTTGAACCGTTGGAGAAGGCATTTGCACTAACGCTTCCAATATTAAACGATGGAACTGATCCTCTATTTGCTATACTCCAATCGACGACAGGTGCATTGTTAATGTAGGTGATACGAGTCACGCGAATTTCCGAGCTCGATTCTGCCAGGCCCCCTAGGCTGGGATAAAATACACTGCTCCACAAGTTTGATTGATTAGTCGTGGGATTGAAATCCCGATTATATCTGATGGCTTCTCCAACGATAAACGAGGCCGATTCAATCGATCTTTTCGCCCTAACTACCGCTGTAATATCGACCACACCAAAAACGGCTATAACAAGAAATGGTAGAATTATACTTGTTTCTATCAGAGCATTTCCTCTAATGTCGGTCAGGAGTTTTACCATAACAGCCCCCCCTGCGCCTGAGAAAATGAAGGAATGGCAATTCCAACTACGCTAATCTCATGATTACCCTGCTGCAATATCAAGGTTGATGCACTAGCGATACGTAAATAGTTAGGTATCATTGCCCTTACTCTAATGAGATTAGGGGCTGTTAAAGATCGTAAATTTTGATTCGCGAACGCATTATTTGGGGCAACGCCGATTGGGACAATCTGCAATACAATATCACTACACCGCAAAGGCCTGGTAATGTGCTTGCACGCTTCATTTTGAAGATTGGCGAATGTCAATGTGCCCGTAAGGTCGGTCGTGATAGCGTTCGATACGGCGCGGTTTGCCAGATCTATTCCGGATATGTAAAAACTTATCATCGATAGTTCGAAGACTACGTAAATAAAAATCAGGATGATCGGCAGGGCGAATGCTGCCTCCATGACAGCTACACCGCGCACATTATTTACGATCGGTGAATTACGCATCACGCGAACAAACTGCTGATTTTTATAAAATTTAAGCATTTAATCAACAGGCGGCTGGCGGAGCGCCAGCTTGGGTAATACGAAAAGCATCTACCTGCCCGCCTGTGTGATCTGAATCACCAGTCGCAAAGATACTCAGACGGTATGCACCAGGTTCAACTACCCGAAAATCTTTTGATACGCGCTGCCAATCGGTAATTTGTTTCAATTCAACCATTTTGTTGGTGCAGCGCGGCGATGTAGTTCTCTCCAGGCAAACTGCGATCCCATGCGTATTTGCGTTTGAGGAATTCCAGGTTTCTGACCGATACATAAAGCTGATTTCCATATCGGCGCTTGGCAGGGTAAATGTGCGTTCCATGCCGGAATTTCCGTCGCTGTCCAATTCGGTATATTGTTGGCCCTCTGCCGCCGCGCCGCCGGAGTTAATATTTTGCAGTTCGAGATTATTCCCAAAGTATCGAGACCAGCCTGGTAGGCTTTTGTAAAAATCCCAACCTTGCGATTTAGTGATCTTAGGATTTTCAAATCCTTCGCAAAACGCAAATCCTGAGGTAGTTATGGGATCGGAGATATTACAGCGATTTATCGCGTCAACCGGGACGGCAGTGGCGCCAAATATACGTGCAAAATACGTATTGACATTCGCCCTTGTCGTGATATTTACTTTGGTATCATTATCGGTCAAGCTTATTGTTATATTGGATTGTTTGATAACTCGATCATTATTGGCTATCGAGTAGAAATTTCGTTCAGTGTCTTCTTTACGCCGATTTTTATAACTGCTGGTGTAATTAGAAGAAATCATTTGATTACAGGCAATTTTGCCTAGATAGCCGATTTCATTTTTACTCTTAACTACAACAGCATAGTCAATTCCCAGTGCCAATACAGCCAGCAGCATTGGGAGCGCAAGCGCGATAACTATCAAGCTGCTCCCTTCATTATTATCGATAATGGAGACAATTTTTCGGCTCATCGTGAACCTCTGATGGCGAATCATGTCTGGCATTGTATTCTACTGCATCGTTAAGGTTAATTATTCGTTGGCGATAACGTTCGTCTGAGAACCTGATGCAAATTTTCTTACTTAATTTCATAATCTTGCCATACGTCGGGTAAAGAGCTGAAAAGAAGCGGCGAACAGCCATGCGGTTGCTGACTTGGTTGTTTGCTCGCAGTCTTTGGCAAGGCGGCGGTTTCGGTTCAGCCATGCCAGGGTGCGTTCGACGACCCAGCGGCGTGGGAGGACGACAAAGCGCTTTGCGACATCAGAACGCTTGATGATTTCGACGGTCCACTTGCCGACCTTGCGCAGAGCATCGCTCGGCTTGCCACCCGCACAGCCGTCTTCGGCATAACATCGCGCAGCCACAAGTAGCGGCTGACCATTTCGGCGATCAGCAGCGGTGCGGCATGCTCCAGATTAGAGTGAAATGCGTGAAATATGAATCGTCATTGCGAGCGTAGCGAAGCAATCCAGCCGGGCCACGCGCGGCGAAGTTGGATTGCTTCGCTACGCTCGCAATGACGGGTTGATGCAGATTTTCGGCGTGCTGCTCTAATTTCTGTATCGGTCAGGTCATGTCGCTCGCGACCCTTGATTTTCCGGCCAGTAGTCCCCGGGTCCGGCTTTGCCAGCGCACGGACACGCTGCACCGCAAGGCCCACCGCTTTCGGTGGTTTGCACGCTTTGGCTGCCCGTCATACGGGCATTTTGGCTGGCCTCGCGCCTGTTCGCGTCGCGGCAGGCCATCAGCAGATACTGGTTCAGCGTTTGCCAAAGCCGGTTGTCACGCCATAGATGGAACCAGCTTCGCACCGTCGATACCGGCGGGAAGCACGGCGGGAACATTTGCCACGGCACACCGCCGCGCAGAAAATATATAATCGCCTCAACAGTCCTTTGCAGCGGCCATTTGCAAGGACGACCCACATGAGAAGGCGGTGGCAAGAATGGCGTTAGTGGATCAAACGAAACGCAAGCACCCATCTTGGGATCCCCCGCTGCGTCGGGTGACGTTGATGGATTGCGTCGCTGCGCTCGCAGTGACGGGGCGTCATCCCCCCCTAAAAATTCACCAGCCGATCCTCGCCCAGCGTCGCCATAACTCCCATCAAGCCGCCCGCTGCCACGCCCTCAACCAGCTCCGCCAGCGCCACCCCGCACAGCGCAAGGCCCGTCTGGCAAGCGGTCAGTTCAACGCCGCCCTCCAGCGCCATCGCTAGCAGCGCGGCACGATCTGGCAAGCCGGCCGCCGCCAGCCGCTTGCCCTCCGCATCCACACCGCCGTCCACACCGCCGTCCCGCGTTAGCAATGCCACGCTCGTCTCATGGCAGTAAACCCGCGCCTTCCCGCCCAGCGCCGTCTGGCTGATCGCGAGCGTCAGCGCCGCGCGGAACCGGGCCGGGTCGTCGCTCGCCACAATGATTGTCAGCCCCCTCATGCGCCGCACGCCGCGCAGCCGGGGTCTTTGGGCAGGCCGATGGTGCGGAAGCGAAAATCGAGCGCGTCGATGATCAGCAATTTGCCTGCACTTTCCGTCCCAAACGGCACCAGCGCGCGGATCACCTCGAGCGCGGCCATGCTGCCGACGACGCCCGCCATCGCGCCCATCACGCCCTGTTCGGCGCAGCTGATATCGGGCCGGTCGGGTGCCGCGCCGACAAAGCAGCGATAACAGGGCTTATCCGCCTCCCAGCCGCGAAAGACGCCCAACTGCCCCTCAAACTGCCCGATTGCTGCTGAGATGAGCGGGATGTGTGCCGCAAGCGCTGCATCTGCCACCGCGAGCCGCGTCGGGAAATTGTCGCAACCGTCAAGCACGGCATCGGCCCCGGCGATCAGCGCAACGGCGTTGCTCGCGTCGATCCTCACCTGTTGCGCGATCACCGTCACATCGGGGTTGAGCCGCGCCACCGCCCCGGCAGCCGCGGTCACCTTGGCGCGCCCGACATCGGCCGATCCAAACAGGGTCTGGCGTTGCAAATTGCTGAGATCGACTGCGTCATCATCAATGATCGTCAGCCGCCCAATGCCCGCTGCTGCGAGATACTGGATCGCAGGCGAGCCGATGCCGCCTGCGCCAATCACCACGACATGCGCCGCCCGCAACCGGGCCTGTCCTGCGCCGCCAATTTCCTTCAGGATCAGGTGGCGGGCATAGCGTTCGAGCTGTGCGTCGCTCAGCACCGGATCAAACGCCGGTCGAGCCGAATCCGCCAAGGCCGCGGTCGGTCTGCGCGGTGAAATCATCGACCACGGTAAATGCAGGCCGGACAATCGGCAGGAAGACAAGCTGCGCGATCCGGTCCCCTGGCTCGATCACAAAGGGTTCGCTTCCGGGCGGAGTGCGCAGCCACGCGCTGATGAAAATCTGATTGGCGTAATCTGCATCGATTGTGCCCACAGATTGCCCCAAAACCAGCCCTTTTTTATGCCCCAAACCCGACCGCGCGAGCAAAAAGGCGACCAGATGCGGGTCATTCATGAGCAGCGCGATGCCCGATGGGATGAGGATCGCGGGGGCCTGTGGCTCCAGCGTGACGGCCGCATCGATACAGGCGTGCAGATCAATCCCCGCCGACATCGCTGTCTGATAGCGCGGCAGGCCCCAGTCGTTGAGGCGGGGATCAAGGATTTTAAGTTCGATCTGCGGGGTGAGCGTGATCATTGGCGGGGACCGTCAGGCCGTCATCGCATCGGCGATCCGCGCGGCGAGGCGAGTGGCGACGGCTTGCTTGGGCAGCCTTTCCCAGCTTTCGACGCCGCTTTCGGTAACGATATGGATGGCGTTGGCATCGCCGCCCATCACATCGCCCGATACGTCATTGGCGATGATCCAGTCGGCACTTTTGCGCGCGCGCTTGGCGATGGCGTGGTCAAGGACATGGTCGGTCTCCGCAGCAAAGCCGATCAGCAGCGCGGGGCGATGCGGACTTTGCGCAAGATTGCTCAGGATATCGGGGTTTTCGATGAGGGTTAGCGCAGGCGGGCCGTCGCTCTTTTTGATCTTGCGGTCGGCCCCCGCGACGCGCCAGTCAGCGACGGCGGCAACCATGATTGCGGCGTCTGCGGGCAACGCGGCTTCGACAGCGTGCGCCATCTCGCGCGCGGTCTCGACATTGATCCGCGTGACCCCCGGCGGGGTCGGCAGCGTCACTGGCCCCGAAACCAGCGTGACTTTTGCGCCCAGTTCTGCAAACGCTCGCGCCAGAGCGTAACCCTGTTGCCCCGACGATCGGTTGGCAATATATCGAACCGGATCAATGGGTTCGTGTGTTGGACCTGCTGTAATTAAAATATGGCGGCCAAATAATTGCCGCGAGTTTTCGGTGTAAAGCAAAGCCTCAACCGCGCGAAAGATCGCCTCAGGTTCAGGTAGCCGACCGGGGCCAAATTCACCGCACGCCATCGCCCCTTCATCGGGCTCAAGCACCGTAATCCCGTCGCCGCGCAACGTCGCGAGATTGCGGCGGGTCGCGGCATGGCTCCACATCTGCACGTTCATCGCAGGCGCAATCAGCACGGGCTTGTCCGTCGCGAGCAGCAACGTGGTCGCCAGATCATCAGCGATCCCGGCCGCCATCTTTGCCATCAGATCAGCGGTGGCGGGGGCAACGACAACAAGGTCCGCCTCGCGGCTCAGCTGGATGTGCCCCATCTCCGCCTCATCCTTCAGGTCCCACAGGCTGGTGTGCACCGCGTTCTCGCAGAGCGCGGCCAGCGTCATCGGCGTCACGAAATGCGCGCCGCCAGCGGTCAGCACACAGCGCACCTCAACCCCCGCCTTGCGGCACAGGCGGATCAGCTCGCAAGCCTTATAGGCCGCGATCCCGCCACCGACGATCAACAGGATGCGCTTCATTGGACGCGTCTTGTCACAGTGATGCGGCGTGTGTCGAGGGCAGCGGCAATCAGGTCCCTCAGCGCGTCAGGCACAAAGGCGAGCCCCACCAATATCGTCGGCGCGATCAGCAGCCCCCAATAGAAGGTGTCGGACCGCCCAAACAGGCTGAGCAACAGTGCATAGGCCGCAAACATAGCGAGCGCGCGTAACGCGATTGGCTGTTTCCACGCCGCCCATCCGAACAGGCTGAGGCCGACGAGCAACGCCGCGAGCCAGGCAGGCGCAAGGCTGAGTGCGGTGGAGATCGACATGGTTTTCACAAAAAAGCCAAAGCCCAGCATCCCGACCCAGCCGGGTGATGCAGGGTCCGTCGGCGTCACCACCTGCGACACGGCATAGGCATGCGCCGCCACCACGAGCGCGAAGACGATCAGCGTCGCGCCCCAGCCCACCGTCTCACGCCAGCGCCCCTCAAGCAGCGCCATAGCTGCCATCACGATCACAAACAGCGCGGCGGTTTCACGGATCAGCATTGCTATCATGCCGATTGCCGCTGCTTCGACCCAATGGTTCGGGCTCCGCACGCCCAGCGCCAGCGCGATCAGCAACCCGGCCCACACCTCGTGAAAGGGCGCCAGCGACGGCTGCACAAACGCGGCCATCCCCCCGAATAACAAAATGAGCGCAACGGCAACGGGCGGCGGTCGCTTGAAAGCAGGCACCAACCGTAACCACCACACACCGCCAACCAGCGCGGCCAGTGTAAACAGCAGCACAATCGTCACCGAGCGGGGCACCGCCGCCTGCAATAGTGCGAGCGTTGGCAGGCGGAAGGTAACAAACGGTCGCAGCGGATAATTCCCCCGCCGTTGCGCATTCGCGGCCACCTCATAATAATCGCCGCCATTGCGCACGCCCGAGACGATTGTGTCGTACAGGACGACATCGGCCTGGTCCTCGGCCCGGTTTGCAGGGTCTTTGCTGATCGGTGCAGGGCCAGCCGCGATCAGCGCGGTCAGGCACAGACCAAGCAGTGCTGCCAAGAGCGCGAGGACAATCTGCGCGCGGTGTCGCGAAAAGCCCGCAAAGCGGCTCGGTTTGGCAAGCCACAAAGGTGCGGGCGGGCGCGCCATCGTCAGCCGATCAGCGTCCAGGTAGTGATAACCCCAATACTGCCGGCCAGTATCGCCACAAGCGCAAAACGCCAGCTCAGGCCAATCCCCACAACCTCAATTTCCCGGAGCGGTGGGACAGGCGGCGCACCGCCGGGATTGGGAAATTGCCGTTCGATATTGCGGATCAAATCGGGCAGCCGGGCAATCGTTCCAAAGTCCTTGATCAGCCGGTCAGCGACGGCAGTCTCCGGTCCCAATTCGGTCCTGATCCACTCGCGCACAAACGGCGCGGCGGTTTCCCACATGTTAATATCGGGGTCGAGCGCGGTCGCGACGCCTTCCACCATCACCATCGTCTTTTGCAGCAGCAACAGATGCGGCTGTGTTTGCATATCGAAATCACGCGTAATGTTGAACAGCCCGTCGAGCATCGCGCCGACCGACATGTCCTTCACCGGCTGACCACGCATCGGCTCACCGACTGCCCGCAGAGCAGTGGCGAATTCCGCAACATCATGATGCGGCGGCACATAACCGGCTTCAAAGTGAATTTCGGCAACGCGGCGATAATTGCCGGTGATCAGGCCGTAAAGAATCTCCGCGAGCCAAACCCGCGCGCGCCGGTCAATCCGGCCCATGATGCCAAAATCAATCGCGGCGATCCGGTTGCCGGGCAGCACGAACAAATTGCCCTGATGCAGATCGGCGTGGAAGAAACCTTCCGCAATCGCCTGCCGCAAAAACGCATGGACAAGGATATGGGCGAGCCTTGCCGGATCATGGCCTGCCGCAATCACGGCGGCGCGATCGGACATTTTGATGCCGTTGATCCATTCAAGCGTCATCACCTTGCCCGTCGTGCGCTGCCAATCGATTTGGGGCACAATAAAGTCGGGCTCGGCCATCATTGCCTCGGCGAGTTCGCTTGCAGAGGCCGCCTCGCGCCGCAGATCAAGCTCGCGCGCGGTCCAGCGTTTGAAGGTTTCGATCACGAGACGCGGGCGCAGCCGGGTCAGTTCGCCGCCCATGCCCTCAATCTGCGCAGCGGCCCATTGATACGTCTCAATCGCGCGGGCGAATTCTTCCTCGACTCCCGGCCGCAGCACCTTGATCGCCACGTCGCGCCCATCGGTTGTCACCGCGCGGTGGACTTGCGCGATTGAGGCGGCACCGACGGGCACGGGATCAATCGAGCTAAACAAATCGGTAAGCGGCCGGCCAAAGCTGCTGGTCATCGCCCTTTCGATGACGTCGAACGCCACAGGCGGCAAAGCATCCTGTAGCCGCAGCAAATCCTTTGCCGCCGCATCGCCGACTATGTCGGGCCGCGTCGCCAGCGTCTGGCCAAACTTGATCGCCGCCGGGCCGAT
>JBBQAU010000088.1:0-9117 GCA_038316685.1 Sphingomonadales bacterium | reverse complement strand
GCGCCATGTCGAATCCCCCGCTTCGCGCCACAATCGTGCCGGTCACGCCATTACAGCAAAACTGCACGCTGTTTTGGTGCACACAGACGATGCTGGGGGCCTTTGTCGATCCGGGTGGTGATTTGCCGCGGCTGAAAGCAGCGGCGGCACAGCACGGCGTTACAATTGAAAAGATCATCCTCACGCATGGCCATATCGATCATTGCGGGGAGGCAGGCCAGTTCGCCGTTGAATTGGGTGTGCCGATTGAAGGGCCACATGAGGCCGACCGGTTCTGGATCGACCGGCTGGGTGAGGATGGCCGCAATTACGGCGTAAACGGTGCAGTGTTTGAGCCTGATCGCTGGCTGGTTGATGGCGATACCGTAACGGTCGGCAAGCTCACGCTTGATGTCTATCATTGCCCCGGCCACACCCCCGGGCACGTCGTTTTCCATCACGCCCCGTCAAAGCTGGCGATGGTCGGCGATGTGTTGTTTCAGGGATCGATTGGCCGGACTGATTTTCCGATGGGCAATCACCAGGATTTGATCGACGCGATCACGACCAAGCTGTGGCCACTGGGCGGCGACACGATGTTTGTTCCCGGCCACGGCGACATGAGCAGCTTTGCGCATGAGCGCCAAACCAACCCTTATGTCGCCGATCAGGTGCTCGCGCGCTGAGGATCAGCCGGTTGGCAGCGTGGTTTCGATCGGCGCGCTGGCGCTGCTGGCCGGGCCGGTAAATGGGATCACGATTGCGTAAATCCCAAGCCCCAGCATCGTCAGCATCGAGATGAGCGTGCCGACCATTCGGCCACCGGGGAACCCGTCCATGCCAAGCGCATGGCCAATCCGACCCAGCAGATACAGGCTGGCAATTGCCCACAGCCAGATCGGGCTGCCCTGAGTCAATTCGATCGCGCCGATTAGGATGAGCACGATGGGGGTAAATTCAATGAAATTGGCCTGAGCGCGCATCCGGGTGATGAGCCCCAGATCGCCGCCATCGCCGATGCTGATCTTGGCCTTCACCCGAACCTGACCGATTCGTACGCCTAACCAGATATTGATGATCGCAGCGCCACCTGCGGCCACAAGCGTGATGGGAAGCGCGACAGACATGGACACTCTCCGGGCTGGAAATAAGATGCTCGCCATGGCAGTCGCGGCTCTTGCTTGCAACGGCGCGTGAATTCGCTATAGCGCCACGCTTCGCGATGCGTTCGGCCATTGGTGCCTTCCGTGGAACTTAGGGTCCTCGGTTGCTGCCAAAGGTGAACGGTCGTATCGCTCGTCACTGATTTCATAGCTTAAGGTGCCGCAATGGCCGTCCCCAAAAGAAAAACTTCGCCTTCCAAGCGCGGCATGCGCCGTAGCCATGATTCGATTGCCATTGAGGCTTTTCAGGAATGTCCCAATTGCGGCGAACTGAAACGCCCGCACATGCTTTGCGGGTCTTGCGGCTATTATAACGGCCGCGAAATTCTGTCGGGCAAGGGCTGAAACACGCACTGACCGGAGGGAGCGTCCACGTGCCGATCAGCTCCCGGATTGCAGTCGACGCGATGGGCGGGGATGAAGGTCTGGCGGTAATGCTGGCTGGTGTCGCCCGTGCGCGCCGGCGGTTTGAAGGGATGCAGTTTCTGCTCGTGGGGGATGAAGCCGCGATTCGCGACGGCCTTGATCGCCATCCCAACCTCAGCCAGAACGCCGAAATCGTCCACGCACCCGATACAGTGGCAGCGACTGAAAAGCCAAGCCAGGCATTACGCCGCGCCAAGACAACATCGATGGGGATCGCCGTCGACATGGTCAAGCAGGGTCGAGCGGGTGCCGCCGTGTCCTCAGGCAATACAGGCGCGCTCATGGCGATGGCAAAGCTTGCCTTGCGCACCCTGCCGGGAATTGATCGCCCAGCGCTCGCTGCGATGATGCCGACGCTTGGCAACAACGATGTGGTTATGCTTGATCTGGGTGCCAATACCGAATGTGATGCGAGCAATCTTGTCCAGTTCGCGGTGATGGGGGCGGCCTATGCCCGCACAACGATGGAGCTTGCCGCGCCGCGCGTCGCGCTGCTCAACATTGGCACCGAAGAGCTGAAAGGCACCGATTCGATTCGCGATGCCGCCAGCCAGTTGCGCGCGGCCACCCATCTTCCGATGGTGTTTGCAGGTTTTGTTGAAGGCAACAAGCTGTCGCAGGGTGATGTTGATGTCATCGTCTGTGATGGTTTTTCGGGTAATATTGCGCTCAAGACAGCCGAGGGGACCGCACGGTTTGTCGGCGATCTGCTGAAGCGCGCCTTTCGCAGTTCGCTCCGGTCAAAATTCGGCTTTCTCATTTCGCGCCCCGCGACTGAGCTGTTGCGCGATCATCTCGATCCCAACAATCATAATGGCGCAGTTTTCCTGGGTCTCAACGGACTTGTCGTCAAAAGCCATGGCGGTGCGAACGAGATTGGCGTCGCGCATGCGATAGAGGTGGCTGCAAAAATGGTGCGCGATGATCTGACGCGCCGGATCAGCGATGACCTGGATCATTTCAAGGCACGGGCGCCATGACGATCCGCGCGGCAATTACAGGCACAGGCTCGGCGCTGCCGGTGCGGCGCGTGTCGAATGCCGAACTCGCTGAAACCCTCGATACGTCCGACGAATGGATTGTCGAGCGGACGGGCATTCGCTTTCGCCACATTGCCGGTCCCGAGGAGACCACAGCCACGCTTGCGGTCGATGCCGCTCGGCGCGCGCTGGCTGCGGCTGGCCGGCACGCTGACGAGATCGACCTGATTGTTGTGGCCACCGCGACACCCGATCAAACCTTCCCGGCGACCGCAACCAAGGTGCAGGCGATGCTTGGCATTGCAGATTGCGTTGCGTTTGACATCGCTGCTGTCTGCTCGGGGTTTCTATACGCGCTCCAGGTGGCGGACAGCATGATCAGGGCAGGGTCTGCCCGTCGTGCGCTGGTGATCGGCGCTGAAACCTTTAGCAGGCTGCTCGACTGGGAAGACCGCGCGACCTGTGTGCTGTTTGGCGATGGCGCAGGCGCGATTGTGCTTGAAGGGCAAGACCCGAGTGATGAGGGCAGCGGCATATTGGCGATCCGGTTGCACGCTGATGGCCGCCACAATGG
The DNA here is from genome assembly GCA_038316685.1 of Sphingomonadales bacterium. Lineage (GTDB taxonomy): Bacteria > Pseudomonadota > Alphaproteobacteria > Sphingomonadales > Sphingomonadaceae > Sphingomonas. The sequence continues at coordinate 5,995 of JBBQAU010000088.1, read as the reverse complement.
CTTGCTGTATGTCGATGGTGGCCCATCGACCACCGGCACGGTCGGGAAATTGCGCATGAAGGGCCGTGAAGTCTTTCGCCACGCCGTTAACAACCTGTCACAGGTCATGGCCGAAGTGCTTGAGGCCTGCGAGACCAACCCAGAAGCCATCGACTGGGTCGTCCCGCATCAGGCGAACGCTCGAATCCTCGACGCGACGGCGAAGAAACTTGGCCTGGCGGCAGAAAAAGTGATTGTCACGGTTGATCGGCATGCCAATACATCTGCGGCATCAGTGCCGCTGGCGCTTGATGTTGCGGTAAGGGACGGTCGCATAAAGCGCGGCGATCTGATCGTGCTTGAGGCGATGGGCGGCGGATTTACCTGGGGCGCGGCGCTGGTGCGTTATTGAGCGATACCAATCGTTGACAAAGCCCCCTCGACGATATTCATGAATGTGTTACAAATACCTACGGATGACTTTCGGGGGAGGGGCTCATGACCAATATGGAAACATTGACGAGGGCAGATTTAGCCGATGCGTTGCACCGCGAAGTGGGGCTGTCACGCGTTGATTCGTCAAAACTGGTTGAACAAATTCTCGATCATTTAACCGATGCCCTCGCCAAAGGGGGCAATGTCAAGATTTCCGGATTTGGTACGTTCGTTCTGCGTAATAAGGGCGAACGCATCGGCCGTAATCCCAAGACCGGGGTGGAAGTGCCCATTGCACCACGCCGGGTGCTGACTTTCCGTGCCAGCCAGATGATGCGCGAACGTATCATTCGGGCGCGTTAACGCGCTGATGGCGACGGCAATGGTCAAGGCCGTCGGCGCGTACCGCACGATCGGTGAATTATCGGCAGAAATCGGGCTTCCACGCCATATTTTGCGTTATTGGGAAACCCGATTTCCGCAGCTTCGTCCGCTCCAGCGGGCAGGCAACCGTCGCTATTATCGGCCCGAAGACGTTGCATTGGTTCAACGGATCAACGCGCTTTTGCACGTCGAGGGTTACACAATTCGCGGCGTTCAGTCCCTGCTGGCCGACGAACGCTCACCTGCTGCGGCGAGCGACCCGCTGGCTGCGATCCGCGCCATCAGGCAAATTCTGGTCGATGCCCTGCGCCGCGATGGCGAAGATCACCACGCCACGCGCTAACGCAGGCCGTTTGCCAAAAGCTGGCCAATCGCCGCGCCAATCTCGGCTGGGTCGCCATCTTCACTCCACACGCCGAATCGCAGACCCAGAAAAACATTCATGCCCATCATCGCCCAAGCATACACTTCTATGTTGTCGCCGCGTATCTCTCCGTTTTGGGCTGCTGCGGCGAGGCGCTGGCCGATGCGCTCGGCTGTCGTTGTGTAGTGCAATCTGAAGCTTTCGGGATCAACGAACTCGGCCTCGTCAATGATTCGGTAAATTTCTTTATGGCCGCGGACGAACTCGATGAAACGGGTCAGGCCGGCGCTTTCAGCCTCGATCTGGGTGGCGGCGGCGCGCAGCGCGGGCGCAACATAATCGCGCACTTGGCCTGACATATCCCGGACAAGCGCTTGAAATACGGCATCCTTGCTGTCGAAATAAGTGTAAAAACTACCAAGTGCGACGCCGGCGCGGCGTGTAATTCCGCTAATCGATGTCTCATGGAAGCCCCGCTCGCCAAATTCGATCGCTGCTGCGTCAAGTATCGCCCGTAATGTTTTGCGGCCGCGTTCGGTGCGCGGAGTCTTGGCGCTTTTGGGAAGAGCGACTGTTGCAAACTCACCACGCTCGACCGCCATCTGCTTCTCCCCGGCTTTCAAAAGTTGAATAGCGATTCAGGTTTCAGTATAACGCCATTTCTGACCGCGCAACCCGCAACTCGGGTGCGCAATCGTCGCTGGAGAGGATCATTATGCCAAGCCGTCGTCAAACCATTTGCCTTATGCTCAATCTTGGCGTCGCGCTGGGTGCGCTGACCGCTGCACCAGCAATCGCGCAGGATAGCACCCCCTCAACGCAGGCAGACCGAGGCTTTGAGGCCGACAGCGAGATTGTCGTAGTAGCCCGACGTCGTGAGGAAAGGTTGATTGATGTCCCGATTGCGGTATCGGCACTTTCGGCCGAAACGCTCGCCAAACTACAGGCCATTGATCTCGGCGGCATCCAGGGTGCGCTGCCCAATGTGAATATCGTCCAGGGTCGCGGTTCGGCGGCGAGCGCTAACTTTTTTATCCGCGGCATTGGCCAGCCCGATGCGCTGCAAACCTTTGATCCGGCGGTTGGTGTCTATGTCGACGGCGTTTATCTCAGCCGTATTCAGGGGGCCTTGCTCAGCCTGTATGACGTTGAGCGGGTCGAGGTGCTGCGCGGGCCGCAGGGCACGCTTTATGGCAAGAATACGATAGCAGGGGCGGTCAACATCCTGAGCCGCAAGCCTGATTTCAAGACGCTGCATGCGCGTGGCGATGTGACCTATGGCGCATTTAACCAGGTGCTGATCAACGGCTATGTCAGCACACCGCTGATCACTGACAAGCTCGCGCTGTCGCTGGCGGGCAGCTATGATCGCCGCGACGGGCTGGTGACTGATCCGCTGACCGGCAGGCGTTATAATGATCGCAATCAATGGGCGGTGCGTGGCACTTTGACCGCAAAGCCGGTTGACGGGGTCGACCTGACATTGTCGGGCGATTACACGCAGCAGCGCAACGCGCTGACGCTTGGCTATGCAACCGCGCCTGTGTTGCAAACCAGCCTGTTTCCGGCGGGTGCGCGCACACTCGTCAATGCCGAACCCTATGGCCGCTACAATTTTCAGGCCTCGACCAGTTTTCGCGGCGATGAGGGGCAGCGCCTTGATCATTGGGGCATTGGCTTCACCGCCAATATCGATATCACTGATACGCTCCAGTTCACGTCGATCACGGGCTATCGCAAGCTTGATCCCAATTTCTTCATCGATATCGATGCCACCCAGTTCCAGCTCGGCGATGTTTTTGTCGGGGTCGATCAACTCCAGTTCAGCCAGGAAGCGCAGTTAAAATATACTGGCAACAAGCTGAAAGCCGTGTTTGGCCTTTATTATCTGAGTGAGGATCTCAACTCGGTCCAGACCGCGTTCGGCAATGATATTTTTACTTTCCTTGGCGGACCCGTCACCTTCACGCGGCCAATCAACGATACGCAAAACACCAAAAGCTATGCCGCTTTCGGTCAGGTCACTTATGATTTTTCCGAAAAACTCGCCTTCACCGCAGGCCTGCGCTACACCAAGGAGGATCGGCGCTATAACCGGTTCACGACAACCATCTCGAATCTTGCGGGGCTGAATGGCCTGACGTTTCGCTTCCCGGACAATCTGCCAGCACCGCTCAACACGCAAAATACCGCCAGCTTTGGCGCTTGGACGCCCAGCTTTACGCTCAGCTACAAGCCCAGCAGCGATACCCTGCTCTATGCAAGCGCCAATCGCGGCTTCAAATCGGGCGGTTTCAATGGTCGGGCGAATAGCGTCAATGATCTGACCCTGGTCGTCAATGGTGCGCCCACCATCGTCAACCAGTTCCGTCCCGAAACGGTGTGGAGTTATGAGGCCGGGGCGAAGGGTAATTTCCTTGATGGCCGGGTGAAATTGTCGGCAGCTGCCTTTTATTCCGATTACACCGATTTTCAGGCGCGCGTTGGCGGCGGCACCGTTGGCGCGGCAAACACTGGCGTGTTCCCCGTTATTAACGCCGGTCAGTTGAAGATTTGGGGGTTTGAGGCGGAAGCCATTGTGCGTCCGGCCAAGGCGCTGACCCTATCGGGCTCGGTCGGCTACCTCAACGCGTCTTACGCCGTCTTTAACGACGGTCGCCGCGTCCCGCCGCAGACCTTCTCGTGCAACCCAACCGGCGCACAGATCACGTGTCGTCCCGCCTTTGCGCCACCGATTTCGGCACGGCTTGCGGCTGATTATGTCATATTGATTGGCGGCAGCGCGCTGACGCTTGGGGCTGAGACACGCTTTATCGACAAGCACTTCCTGTCGGTCGATAATCGTCCCGGACTGACCGAACCGGGCTATGCGCTGGTCAATCTTTATGGGCAGATCGATCTTGCGGACAAGCGCTTCTACTTCCGGGGTGCTGTCCGTAACGCGACGAATTTATTGTATCGTACCGATGGTCAGGAATTCTCCAGCGTCGGCAATATCCAGACCGTTTATTATGGCGATCCGCGCACATGGACGGTCACGGCGGGCTTCCGCTTCTGATGCGGGTCAAGTCCCCTGGCCGATCCAGGCCGGGGGATTTCAGCGTTCGCGCGTCGCGGCAAAGCGGACCTTGGGGTAGCGATCAACGATATAGCCGACTTCCCAATTGCTCTTGGCGAGGAAAACCGGGTTGCCATCGCGATCCTTGGCCATCGCGCCCCGGTTCAGGTCGATAAAGGCCTTTAGGTCGGCCGGGTCGGCGGCCGAAATCCAGCGCGCGGTTTCAAACGGCGCCATCTCCAGTCTGGCGTCAACCTTATATTCGGCCTCTAGTCGGCTGAGCAACACCTCCAGCTGCAACTGCCCGACCACGCCGATGATCCAGTTGGAGCCAATGTCAGGGTAGAATACCTGCGTCACCCCCTCCTCGGCCATGTCATCAAGCGCCTTGCGCAGCTGCTTGGTCTTGGTCGGGTCTTTCAACGCGACGCGCCGCAGAATTTCAGGCGCGAAATTGGGCAAGCCGGTAAAGCGGACATCGGCGCGTTCGCTCAACGTATCGCCCACCCGCAACGTGCCGTGATTGGGAATACCGATAATATCGCCGGGAAAAGCCTCATCGGCCAACTCGCGGTTCTGCGCGAAGAACAGGATCGGTGAGTGGATCGCGATCGGCTTGCCATGGCCGGTCGGCGTCAGCTTCATGCCGCGCTTGAAGGTGCCTGAACACAACCGCATGAACGCGATCCGGTCGCGGTGCTGCGGGTCCATATTGGCCTGCACCTTGAAGACAAAGCCAGTGACATCGGCGCGGCTGGGGTCGACGGGTGCGGGCTCCGCAGGTTGCGGGCGCGGCCCCGGCGCATGCCGCGCGAGCGCATCAATCAACTCACCCACGCCAAAATCCTTGAGCGCGGAGCCGAAATACACCGGCGTCTGATCGCCCGCACGATAGGCCTCGGGATCAAAGCCGCCATAGCCGCCCAGGGCGAGTTCTGCCTCATCGCGCAAACGCTGCACGCCCGTGGCTGACAGCAACGCATCAAGCCTGGGGTCATCAAGCCCATCAACGTCCTGCGCCTTGCCAAGATAGTCCCTGCCCCCGCCGCTCGGCTGCATCAGCCGGTTGGCGTGGAGATCATAAACGCCCTCAAACTCGCCACCCATGCCGACCGGCCAGCTCATCGGCGTCACATCAAGCGCGAGCAGATCGGCAATCTCGTCGAGCAGTGCAAACGTATCGCGCCCCTCGCGATCAACCTTATTGACAAAGGTGATGATCGGCACCGAGCGCAGCCGACACACCTCAAACAGCTTGCGCGTCTGCGCCTCAATCCCGCGCGCCGCATCGATAACCATCACGGCGGAATCGACCGCAGTCAGCGTGCGATAGGTGTCCTCGCTGAAATCCTCATGCCCCGGCGTATCGAGCAGGTTGAAGGTGATGCCATCCTTCTCAAAGGTCATGACGGAGGACGTGACCGAGATGCCGCGCTGCTGCTCGATCTTCATCCAGTCGGACCGGGCGCGGCGATTTTGACCGCGCGCCTTGACCTCACCCGCCAGATGGATCGCGCCGCCGAACAGCAGCAGCTTTTCAGTCAGCGTGGTCTTGCCGGCGTCGGGATGCGAGATGATCGCAAAGGTGCGGCGCTCAGAAATGGTCGTCATACGGGTGCCCTAGCCGCTTAGGTGACCAGCGTCACGCGCATCGAGCAGCGCCAAGTCTCGCCAGGGGCAACCGCGAACACCCCGGGCTTGTCGCGGTAGTCACCGGTAAAGCCCGCAGGATCAGCAATCCCGTGCCACGGCTCGATACAGACAAACGCCGCGCC
>JBBQAU010000087.1:0-9296 GCA_038316685.1 Sphingomonadales bacterium | reverse complement strand
GCGCGTTACCCGATTGTGCAAGCGCCGATGGGGTGGATCGCCCGGTCGCAACTGGCATCCGCTGTCTGCAATGCGGGCGGGCTGGGCATTATCGAGACGTCGTCTGCCGAAACCGAAAACTGCATGGCCGAAATCGTCAAGATGAAGGACCTGACCGACGCATCCTTTGGTGTGAACCTGCCGATCCGGTTCCTGAAGGATGATGCGATCCTTAGCTTTATCTGCCAGTCGGGCGTGAAGTTCGTCACGACCTCTGCAGGGAGCCCCGCCAAATTCATCGCGCCACTGAAAGCCGCCGGGATCATTGTCTATCATGCCGTCCCCACTGTCGACACCGCGATGAAATGCGTTGCAGCGGGCATCGATGGGCTGGTCGTTGAGGGCAGCGAGGGCGGCGGGTTCAAGAACCCCGAGGAAGTTTCGACGTTGGTACTCTTGCAGGCGATCCGCCGCGTCACTGATGTGCCGCTGGTGGCGGCAGGCGGGATTTGCGACGGCCAAGGGATGGCGGCTGCCTTCGCGTTGGGGGCAGAGGGGGTGCAGATGGGCACGCGGTTTGTCAGTTCTGCCGAAAGCCCGGTCCATCATAACTACAAACAGGCGATCCTTGACGCCAAGGAGACCGGCACGTTGGTGCTTAACAAGAAAGCCTCGCCCTGCATTCGCGCGCTGAAAACCGATCGTACCGCCGCGATTTATGAGACTGGCCTGATGCCCGCTGACACGTTTTCGCGGTTGCAGGAGCTGTATTTCGGTGGCGATATGGAGGCAGCGGTTGGCCTGGCTGGTCAGACGTCAGGGCTGATCGACGCGATCAAGACCGCCAAGCAAATCATCGATGAAACCGTCGCTGAGTTCCACGTCATCTCGGCGCGGATGGGCGCGATGGCTGCGGCGTCAAATTTCGGATGAGGGGGGTAGACGCCATGTATGTAATTGAAGGCGCGTGCGACGCGGCCGATGCACCGATCGCGCCGGTGGTCACTAAACTACTCAAAGTTGTCGGTCGCGTTTACACCCCGTTCTTGCTGGCAAATACGGCAACTTTGGCGGCGGGGGAGGCGACATTGGGCATCACCGCGATGGGGCTGCCCGACACCCGGAGGGCCTTCAAATATCAGGCTAACTACCTCACCGGGCTACGTTTTCGCCATGCCGCACTTGACGAGGCGACGCGCACCAGGATCGATCCTTGGCTCAAACAGAGTCAAACCATGGAGATGTTGAAATGAAGAAAATGTTGGTCTTCGCGGCCCTGTTTTCGATCGCCCCTCCCGCGCTTGCCGAACTCTCGCCAATCATCGCCGGGCAACTGACAGCGCGCTTTACAGCGGCCGACAAGAACAAGGATGGCAAGCTGACCAAGGCCGGGGCCAAGAACGGCATGCCCCGCATCTTTGCCAATTATGACGCGGTCGATGCGGCCAGGCGCGGCTTTGTGACGCTCGATCAGATTAAGACCGCTGTGGCCTCGTATTTCTGAGGTGGCACAGCCCCCGCGCCTTGCCGCCACCCGCCTTGCCGCCACCGCCGCCACCGCCGCCATTGCGCTGATCGCCATCGCGGTGGCGACCATCGGCGTCGCTGCGCCAAAATCTGCTGCACCAAAACGTCCCAATATCGTCATCCTGCTCGCAGATGATTGGGGCTTTAGCGATGTCGGTGCGTTTGGTGGGGAGATGGCGACGCCCAATCTCGATGCGCTCTCGGCAAGCGGTGTGCGCTTTGCTAATTTCCACGTCGCCGGGTCGTGTTCCCCCACGCGCGCGATGTTGCAGACGGGGGTCAGCAGCCACCGCGCGGGGCTGGGCAATATGCCCGAGACGATACCGCCCGAACATCAAGGCAAGCCTGGCTATGACGCGGTGCTCAACGACCGCGTCGTGACGATTGCGGATCTGCTGCGCGCAGGCGGCTATCGCACCTATCTGACGGGCAAATGGCATCTCGGCAGGGAGCCAAACAACTTGCCCAATGCGCGCGGTTATGACCGGTCGTTCGCACTCACCCAGTCAGGCGCGGACAATTTTGAGGAAAAGCCGAACCTGCTGCTTTATGAACGTGCCGACTGGAATGAGGACGGCAAGCCCGCGCATTTGCCCAACAATTACTATTCCTCGACCTTCATCGTTGATCGCATGATCAGCTATATCGAGGGTGGTCGGGCGAGCGGCAAACCCTTCCTCGCCTCATTGAATTTTCTCGCAAACCATATCCCGGTGCAGGCAACCGACGCTGATATCGCGCGTTACAAGCGCCGTTACGACGCTGGCTGGACAGCGCTGCGCGGCGAACGGCGGGCGGGCGCGATTGCCAGGGGCGTCCTGCCCGCAGGTGTCGCCATGACGACGCCGGACACTATCGCCGACTGGATCAAGCTAACCCCCGATGAACGCAAGCAGCGGGCGGGCGCGATGGCGGCGTATGGCGGCATGGCGACCGCGATGGACCGTGAGGTCGGCCGCCTTGTCGCGCATCTCAAGGCCAGCGGCGATTATGCCAACACGATCTTTGTCTTCCTGTCAGACAATGGTGCCGAGGCGATTGACCCAATGGACAGCGCCTTCACCCGCTGGAACGCGAACCAATATTATGACCAGAGCACAGCTGAACAGGGCCGCAAGGGATCACTCACCGCGATTGGTCGCGGCTGGGCAACGGCAGCGGTTTCGCCGTTGCGCGGCTATAAATTCAGCGCAAGCGAGGGCGGTATTCGCGTGCCGCTGATCATTAGCTGGCCCGACAATCCGGCAATCAAAGCGGGCAAGGTCGCCCCCGGTTTCGCGCATGTAACCGATATCGCGCCAACCTTGCTCAACCTCGCCGGTGTCGTGCCGCAACAGGGCGAATTCGCAGGCCGCAAGGTGGAGCCAATGCGCGGCTATAACCTGTTGCCCGTCCTCGACGGTGCATTGGCCAGCGTCCACCCGCAGGACGCCGCGCTTGGCTACGAACTATCAGGCAACGCCGTGCTGTTTCAGGGCGACTGGAAACTGGTGAAAAACCTGCCGCCCTATGGCGATGGCGGCTGGCACCTTTTCAACATCACCCGCGACCCCGGCGAGACCGCCGACCAAGCCGTGATCGAGCCCGATCGCATGCGCACGATGCAGGCCGATTACGCCGCCTACGCCAAGGCTGAACAAGTCCTGCCGATGCCGCCAGGCTGGAATGCACCCAAACAGATCATGGACAACGCAATGCGCGACCTGCTGGTCCCGCGCTTGCTCAAACTGTGGCCGTTTCCGGCGGGGTTGCTGACGCTGGTGATGGGGCTGGTGGTGTGGCGCGGGCGACGAAAGACGGTCGCGCGGTAGAATGACAGAGCCGCCGGTCGGCTGCCGACCCACTTGGCGACATTCGCTGGTAAATCGCCTCCGCGTGAAAGCGGTCATTCCTATCGGCGTTGGTAGTGGCAAAGATTGGCCGAAGCACGAACCCGCGTCTCTGATTTCTGGGGGGCCAAAACAGAGGTGACGGTTATCACCCGCGTACGTCAACGGCGCTCGGCTGCCCCCAGTATTCAATCGTCGCAGAAAGCTCAGTTTCATAAAACGAGCAAGCGCCCAAACTCGTTGCAACGCCTGCGAAGCGCCCTAACCGTTCTGCACATTCGAAGAAACCCGGTGCTGGCACGCCCCGGCGCGCCTTGCTGATGACCATAGCAGCGATAAAGGGGCGCTCAGCAGCGGCATCCTCCACCATAAGCTGCTCCAGTGCCTCTGTGACCTGATGGATCGTGTTAGGCGGCAAGAGCAACAGCGCTTGGGCCGCTTCCTGGTAGGTAATCGGTACGCCCCCTGTGGCACGCGATCGAAGATATGCTCGAAGCCGGGGGGCCAGCGTTTCGGGTTTGCCGTCCTTAAACTTGAGAAGCCCGTCCAGCGGCTCGGCTTTCATACGAGGCTTGCCCTGAACCAGCACGAGCTTGGGCCGGGCCGAATGCGCCGAGGTCGTGCTGGTCGCGCAATCACTCTGGCGGCAACGCTTGAAAATGAACGGCGCGGCTGACGAGATCGGTGATGTGGTCCGCTGCCTGTATTGTGAGAGGATGATCGGTGAAGCCGGGCCGGGGAGTGATATACTCTGCCATGTCGCGGGCAGTCTGGCGTTGGTGATCTGAGCCTTGCGCCAAAACTGCGATCATCAGATTCTCGAGTGCAATCACCCGAATGCGGAGGTGAACGAGTTCGGCGTTGGTCAGATCGGGCACGCCCGGTTGTTCCCCACGCGCCGTGGGTGCGAGCGCGCCACCTTCATTATCCCATCTGGATAACGCCCGCCGGCGAGGTTCGGATGGGGACAAGCGCAAATCAGGATCAGGCATCTGACTCTCCTCAGGCAGGCGGCAATGATCGCCGGGACTCGACAATCATTACTCTCATTAAACCCATTCGTCGTCCGTTGTTCGAACGTATTTACATGACGAGAGCCGTCACCCGCCCGAAGCTGCGGCCACGCGATCGAATGGCTGCTGTCCGACAAGTCGAGCTTCGTTAGCGGCGCCGCCCGCCCTTGCCCCGCGCCGCCCCGCTCCGGCCCGGCATCGCGCGAAATTGCCATCCCGGTCTGCAACCAATTGCCGACGACAGCGTTCTACGGTGCAGCACCCGCATTGTTCAGGAGATGAGTTTTGGGCAGCACCCCCGACAGAATCAACGATATCGGGCCAGCCCCGCAAGCATTCGACATTGAAGCCGCGACAAAGGACAATAGCAGTTATCGCTCGGTTGCGTGGAGTGGGCGGTATTTACAGGTTACGCTCATGTCGATCCCGGTTGGGGGCGATGTTGGGCTTGAGGCGCATCCGGAGACTGATCAGTTTTTGCGCCTCGATGCTGGTAAAGGCCGGGTGCAAATGGGGCCTGCAAAGGACAAGCTAAGCTTTGAGCAGGAGGTCTCCGATGGCTGGTGCGTGCTGGTGCCCGCCGGGGCCTGGCATAACATTACCAATATCGGCGACGTGCCCATGCAGGTTTATGCCGTCTATGCGCCCGCCCACCATCAGCCTGACAAGGTGCAAGCGACGGCAGCGACCGCTAAAGCCGATCAGGATGATGAGCCCGCCGATTGGTCGGTCCAGCCAAAACAGGTGGCGGACAAGCACGGGTGAGTTAGGCAATCGGGCGCAGACCTATCTGGCCACCAGCCCCTTTGCCTCCATCCGCCATTTCATCTGGTCAAACCGGTCCTGCCCGAAGAACGGTTCGCCATCAAAGACCATCAGCGGTACGCCGTAATGCCCACCGATCCGCTGCGCGTCCTGGTTTTCGTTGATGGCGGCGTCGAGCCGGGCGCTGTCGGTCGCGAGCACAGCATCCATTTCGGCGAGGTCGAAACCGGCGGCCGCCAGCGCGTTGGCGAGGTGATCGCCCTCATGCCAGCCGCGCACCGTGCCACCCCAGATCATGCTGCTGACGATATCGAGAAAGGCCAGGCCGCGCCCGCGTTCGGCAGCAAGCTGGCCAAGCTGGGTCAGCCGGTAAATATAGGGCTGCTCCTTGGGGTATTGGCGCGTGGCCATGTCCATGACGACGGGATCGGGGCTGGGCCAGGCGAAGGGCAGGTCCAGGAACTGCGCGCTGCGGAACATGTCGCGCATGAAATATTGCACCCACAACGGGTCGTTATTGTCGAAAAATTCAGGTTGGCGAACGGCGATCGGATAGACGACGCGGACGGTGCAGGCGATGTCATAATCGCGCTCCAGCCCGACAAGGCGCTTGGTCACGAAATAGCTATAGGGCGAGCGGAACGACCAATAGAGATCGTAGTGCAGCGTCATCCCAGCGTTCCTTTGGTCTTGATGTTGAGCAGATCGACCATCACAAACATGCCATCCTCTGGCACCGAAAAAAATTCGGTTGTCTGTGCGGGCGTCGGGTGGACCCGATTAATCACCTTCATGATTTATCCTTTTGGGTGCAAGATTGCTGATTGTCCCGTGACCTTCAGGATGCAGTCGACAAAGCCTTGCGGGTCGTCTTCCTGGATGAAATGGCCGCCCTTCAGCGTGGTGTGCGGTTGGCCGTTGGTGCCGGGAACGCGGCCCCGGAAAAGCGCCGCGCCGCCGCGGGTGATCGGGTCGCCATCGCTAAAGCAGCACAGGAAGGGCTTTTCCCATTTCTCAAGGACGCCCCAGGCATGTAATTGATCAGGCACTGCGACATTGGCACCAAGTGGCACAAAGCTCGGGAAGATGCGGGCACCGGCCTTGTATGCGCTGCTGGGGAAGGGGGCATCATAGGCCGCGATTTCGGCGGGCAACAGCGTCCGTTTGGTCCCGGCATTGATCAGCCGCCCAATCGGAAAGATCGGGCTGTATTTTGAGAATGCCCGCCAGATAGCGAAGGGGCGGGGTGCGGGTTGACCGGTAGGCAGGCCACCATTGGAGAGGACGACCGCGGCAAAGCGATCAGGCATCTCGGCGACGATGCGCAGGCCGACAAGCGAGCCCCAGTCCTGACAGGCCAAGGTGATGTTCTGGAGGTCAAGCGCCTCGACCCAGCTGCGGACCCAGGCGACGTGTTTAGCATAGCTATAGTCGGTTTTGGCGGCGGGTTTGTCCGATTTGCCAAAGCCGATGAGGTCGGGCGCGACGACGCGAAAGCCCGCCGCGACAACGCGGCCAATCATGTGGCGATACAGGTAACACCAGCTTGGCTCGCCATGCATCATCAGCACGACGGGCGCGTCGCGCGGCCCCTCATCGATGAAATGCATCCGCAGGTCGGGGGTGATCTGGTGATAATGCGGCGCGTAAGGAAAATCGGTGATGCCGGCAAAGGCCGCGTCGGGGGTGCGGAGGATTTTCATCTCAAGCCGCCTTAGGCCAGGTGCGTTGACACACCACGACAAGGACAATGGCGAGCGCCTCGACGATCATCGGGGGGAAGCTGGCGGGTTCGGCACCGTCGAGGATGAGGGTCAGGGCTCGACCGGAAATGGCGGCGATCAGCAGCAACAAAATGGGCCACAAATAGGCAGCGTTGCGCTTGATGGCGGCATAGACCGAAATAACGCCACCCGTCAGAAAGAAGCCCCCGACATCCGCCCGCACCGTGGCTCGCCCAGCAAGCGTGGTCAGATCAAGCCCCATTTTGCTCGCCAAAGCATCTGTGCCGAACCAGAACCCAAGCGCCAGGAGGACAAACAGCGCGCCCAGCACCCCGATCGAAATGCGTGTCACGACAACCATCGATTCTCCCCGCAAACAGCTCTATTGGCACGGCAAGTGCCATTATGCCACGACGCTGTCAACGCGGCGCGGACCGCTGATTATCGACCAGCCGGAAGCCGATATGGTCAGTGCCAAGTCCGCGTTCCTGAAACTGGCGCGCGGCGGGGCGATAGCGCGCGCAGTAATTCGCCGCACACAAATATGAGCCGCCCTTGATGATGTTGACGGGTTCACTCGCATCGGGTCGCGACCCATTGCTCGCGGTCCATTCCCAGACGTTGCCGATCATGTCGTAAAGCCCATAGCCATTCGCCGCAAAACAGCCGATCGGTGCGCGACCAAGATAGCCGTCGGTACCCAGATTGCGCATCGGAAAGACGCCCTGATAATAATTCGCCTGTGGTTTGCCCGCCGCATTGATCGGCTCGGGTGGCGCGGGCTTGCCACCGCGCGCGGCATATTCCCATTGCATCTCGGTTGGCAGCGCCCTGCCCGCCCATTTTGCATAGGCCTCAGCATCCTGATACGCGATCTGGACGACGGGATCATTGTCCTTGCCGGTAATTGCCTCCGAAGGCCCCGATGGATGCCGCCACTGCGCATCGATTACCCAACGCCACCACATCCGGTTTTCCGGTGTCGGTGCAGCGAATACAGCGGAGCCTGGCACCCGCATGTCGGGTGGCGCGCCGGGCAGGACGGGGGGTAAACGTTCGGCCATCGTTTTGTAGCCCGTTGCCTTCACAAAGGCCGCAAACTGGCGATTGGTCAATTCATGCGTGTCGATCCAGAAGCCCGGCAGGGAAACGACGTGCGGCGGGCCTTCCTCGGCGTAGTGCGGATCATCACCCATCGTGAAGCGACCAGGCGGCACCCAGACCATCGCGTCTGCGGCAAGCCCTGTGCATATTTTCGCTGGCGATTGGGGTTCGGGCGCTTGCTGGCAGGAAGGTATCAGCAACGCTGCGCCGCTGACGATTGCCAATCGGCTGACTGCTGCCAATCGGCTAACTGTTGCCGATCGGCTAACTACCGCCAATCGGCTGACTACCGCCAATCGGGTTTGCCAACGCGGCGGCCGAAGCGCAATCACGGCTTCATCTTCGCCGTCACCTCCTGAAGTTGCAGCGCGACTGACATGTCGCCCTCGAGCTTTAGCTTACCCATCATAAACGCCATCGTGCTGTTGAGCTTGCCGTTGGCAAGCGCGATGAAATTGTCGAACGACAGCTTGACCGTCGTATCAACGTCACCGGCGTCATTGCTGACCCGGTTGGCGACGCCGTCAAGCAGGATGCTGCCGTCGCTGCCAAAATCGAACCGCACCCGTTTGCCCGGCACGACCGCGCCCGCATCGCTCATTTTCGTGGTGACTTCCTGAAGTGTCGGCACGGTCTGATCCTCTCATTTTATTGACACTAATAGTGCCATTATACACGCGATGGGCTTTGTTCGGCAACGAGGTTGGATAGGATGGGGGGGATCATCCGGGGAGTTGCGCTCGCCGCCTGTCTGCTCTTTTGGCTATGGTATGACAATTGGCGGGGCGCGCTCAAGACTGCAGAAATCGACGCCTTCTCGGCCGGGTATGCGGCCAGCGGCCATCATCCGCCCAAACATTTTGGTAGCTTGATCGCCGTGCCGATGATGGCGGTCGTCCAATGGCATCGCTGCGAAGCCAGGGCTAGCCGTCTGCACTTTTGGCACGTAAGATGCCAATAATATGATGCGATCGCCGCCGCCATGATAGAAGGCCGCGTAACGATTGAAAATCGGGGGTGGGCCAATGAAACGCCGGTGGATGATCCTGGTAGGTGCGGCGTTGTTCGCGGCGGCGGGTTATGGCGCGTTCGAGCAGTATAAAATTTACATCCCCGGCCTGCTTGGCGCCTGGAGGAAGCCGGTTGCCAAGCACCACGCGATCGACTGGGCCAAGGGTCCCGCAAGCGCGCCTGCCGGTCAGCGACCGCCCAATGTCATCCTGATCGTGGCTGATGATCTCGGCATGAATGACATCAGTCTTTATGGCGGTGGCGTTGCCGGGGGCGCAGTGCCGACGCCGAATATCAACGCGATTGCGGGCCAGGGCGTGAGCTTTGCCAATGGCTATGCGGGC
>JBBQAU010000086.1:0-9301 GCA_038316685.1 Sphingomonadales bacterium | reverse complement strand
TTTCGGCAAGCAGGAAATCGGCACCCGCGCCTATGTGGGCGCGTTCAACTTCAAAGGACAGGATCAGCAGAAGAAAGTCGGCCAGTTATCTGGCGGCGAGCGCAACCGCGTCCATCTTGCCAAGATGCTGAAAGAAGGCGGTAACGTGCTCCTGCTCGATGAGCCGACCAACGATCTGGACGTGGAAACGTTGCGCGCGTTGGAAGAGGCACTGGAAAGCTTTGCGGGCTGCGCGGTGGTGATCAGTCATGACCGCTTTTTCCTCGACCGGCTGGCGACGCACATTCTGGCGTTTGAGGGCAATTCGCACGTAGAGTGGTTCGAGGGGAACTTTGAGAGCTACGAAGAGGACAAGCGCCGCCGGATGGGCGACGCGGCGGACCGGCCTACGCGGTTGGCGTATAAGAAGCTGACGCGGTGAGGATTATCGGCTGCTCCAATGGAACGGCGCTGCACCGACAATGACGTCAGCCTACACTGTAAACCGCTTTGTAAAGCCCTTTGGCTCCCGGTCGTTCGCTTCGCTGGCATCCAGCGCGGTGACGTGCGCGTGTTGCGGGCCTTCGCGGCAGGCGTCGAGCAGGCTGTCGATTGACCCTTCCGCGCCTGACGCCAGGATTTCGACGCGGCCGTCCTTGAGGTTGCGTACCCATCCGGTGATACGCAGGTCTTGGGCGCGACGAACTACCCAGTCACGATAGCCGACATTGTGAACCTTACCGCTGACATACACCCTACGCGTCACGTTCATTGTATTAGTTCTTTTCCATCAAGCATTTCGG
This sequence comes from Sphingomonadales bacterium, assembly GCA_038316685.1. Lineage (GTDB taxonomy): Bacteria > Pseudomonadota > Alphaproteobacteria > Sphingomonadales > Sphingomonadaceae > Sphingomonas. Next base: position 8,519 of record JBBQAU010000086.1, on the reverse strand, counting down.
AGCATTGACGCAATAGCATGTCTGACGGCGCTTGCACGGTTTCGTTTATCAAAAAAAAGACCAAAATTGGACGAATTAGCGCGGACCTGCGATCCCAGCCCTTGTCCTGATAGTGTAAAACGGCCTTCCGCGTGCGCTGAGCTTCATTCGTTGAGGCGGCTCGCGGGGTAGCTGATCGCGATGACCTCATAATTGCGCTCGCCGCTGGGGAGGGTGACGCGGCGCAGATCGCCAACCCTCGCCCCGCGCAGCGCCCGGGCGAGCGGGGCGCTCCAGCCGACCCGGCCGATGCTGGCATCGGTTTCATCATCGCCAAGGATCGTGAGGATGCGTTCGACATCGTCATCATCGGCAATGGTCACGGTCGCACCGAAATAGACGCGGGCGCGGTCAGGCTGGGCGGCAGGATCAATCACCTTGGCTGCCTTCATCCGCTTCGCCAGCCAGCCAAGCCGCCGGTCAATCTCACGCAGCCGCTGCCGACCATAAATATAATCGCCATTTTCAGACCGATCCCCATTGCCCGCCGCCCAGGAGACGACATCAACAATGCGCGGCCGCTCCTGCCCGAGCAGCTGATCATATTCGGCGCGCAAAACCGCAAAGCCTTGCGGCGTGATGTAGTTGGGCTGGTCCACAGCGGAGAGGGTAACAGCAAGGGGAGAGGGAAGTCTGTAGTAAGATCAACTCCCAACCAACTCCCAACCCCTTACTGCCCAGCCACCCCACCAGCAGCCGTGCGCCCCAGATACCAGCTCATCCGGGCGCTGGCCTGAGATCGTGCCCGCGTTGGGTTCAGCAGATCATAGACCACCGCATTTTCCAGCACGCGTTGCACATAGTTGCGGGTTTCGGAGAAAGGGATTGCCTCTATCCATTCGATCATATCGATACCGGGCATGCGTGGATCGCCATTGGCCTTGAGCCACTTGTTCACATTGCCGCCGCCTGCATTATAGGCGGCGATGGCGAGCGGATAGCTGCCGTAATTGTCGAGCATCCGCTGGAAATAGGTGGAACCCAGCTGGATGTTATAATCGGTATTGGTCGTCAGCGATGTGCCGTCATAGGCGAGGCCGAGCTTGGTTGATGTCTCTCGCGCAGTGCCTGGCATCAGCTGCATCAGGCCACGCGCGCCCGCACGGCTGATCGCAGCACGGTCAAATTGGCTTTCCTGCCGCGCGATGGCATGAATCATCGTCCAGGCGCTTTCGTGCGTTGCGGGCACGCTGACGCTGGGAAAGCCCGTGGCGGCATACTCTAAAAGGCCGTTTTGCAACGCGCTGCGGCCGATCATCACGCCGAGATCGGGTCTTCCCAAGCTGCGTGAAAGTTCCATCGCAAGTACATGATCAGCATCGCTTTTGGCATCGAGCGCGATCTGGCGGACAAAGGCGGTCTGGTCTTCATGCTGGCCAAGCGTGCCGAGATAGCGCGCGGCGCGCACCGTTTCCTTGGCATAAAAGCCGTCGCGCAGTGCCTGCTCGACCGGACGGGGAACGACATTGGGTGGTGGAGTGAGCGCACGGCCAAGTTTTTCTGCTGCCAACTGCCCGTAAAATTGATCGCGGTAGGCGGCCGCCTGACCATAAAACATAGTTGCCTCTGCCTGCTTGCCAGCGGCTTGCGCGGCGCGGCCGGCCCAGAACAGGCCCTTGGCGTGGATCGCGGGGGACTGTGAGCCGGCAGCGTATCGCTGGAACATGCCAATCGCGTCGGCTGACCGCCCGAGCTGCTTGAGCGCAGTCTGCCCGGCGAGCCACGCGAGGTTGGTATATTCATCGCGCTCGCCATAGCTGCGTAGGCTGACATCAGTACCGGGCGCATAGGCATCATCTATTTGACGCGCGATATCGAAAGCCTGGGCATATTGGCCGTCAAGCATCGCACCGCGCGCTTGTGAGACGAGCAGCTCAAGCCAGTTTTCGACATGCGCCGGACGGGTAGCAAAGCTGTGCGGGCGGGCGAGCCAGCTGCGTGCCTCTGGCCAGCGACCGGTGTTCTTCAGCCAGATCGCGCGGTCCGCGACAAAGCCCGGATCATTGCCATAGCGATCAAGCATCGCGAACCCGCGTTCGGCGGCGTCGGCGGCATTGGTGCGAAAGGCGAGGCGCGTGGCGAACAGATCGCGCTTGTCGGCGCTCGTCAGCGCCAACTGGCGCTGTGCCGAACTTGTCGCGCCCTGCCAGAGCAGCATATCCATCCGCGCATCATGATCGGCCTGAGTGAGCGCACCGGCAAAGCCGCTGAGCAGTTTGCTCTCATCGCTGGCGGGCAATGTGCCTTGCAGCCATGCGGCGCGCGCGGCGGCATAGGCCTCTTTGGGCATAGAGACCGACGACAATGCTTCAGCAAAGCGCACCTGGCCGGTGCCGGTCAGCGGCGGGAAGCGGCGGAAATAGCTGACCGCGACACCGGGCGACCAGCCGCTGGTGTCCATTGCCCGTTCAGCCGCGCGACGGCGGCTTGCTTCACCAGGCCAGCCGGGATGCGCGAGGAGGAAGCGGGCATAGCTATCGAAGGAATAACTGTCCGATTGCTGGACCTGTTTCCATTCAGCGATGGCGGCGGAGAGCGCATTCGTGGCGTCAATTGAGGTAGGCACATTCTGAAGCTGGGCGCGATAGCCGCCGAGCTGATCCTGCGGCACCCCCGTTGCCACCGCGATCCCCGAGACGCCTGCGAGTAAAAGACCCGCCCTAATGACTATGCCAATCATATGGACATGTTACGTGATTCGTCCCTATCTGTCTCGTGCGATAATTGCTGAATTCGCTCGGTTCGTCGCACGCGGGAGTCAGTGAAGCGTATGTTTTCCGGATCAATTCCTGCGCTCGTCACGCCGTTTTCCCAGGACGGGACATTTGACGAGCCAGCCTATCGCGATTTTATCGAGTGGCAGATCGCCGAAGGATCGTCCGCGCTGGTGCCGTGCGGGACTACCGGAGAGGCAGCGACGCTGTCTGTCGAGGAACATTTTTATATCGTGGCGGTGTGTGTCGATCAGGTGAAGCGCAGGGTGCCCGTGATCGCCGGGGCAGGATCAAACGATACGCGCGTCGCGATCAAAAACATCCGCGCGGCAAAGGAGGCGGGGGCCGACTGTGCGCTGATGGTGCCGCCATATTATAACCGCCCAAGCCAGGAAGGAATTTTCCGGCATTTCGAGGCGGTCGCGACCAGCTGTGATCTGCCGATCATGCTCTATAACGTGCCGGGCCGGACGGTGACCGATATTGCGGTCGAGACGATGGGGCGGCTGCACGCGGCCTTCCCCAGCATCATGGCCATCAAAGATGCGACGGGCCAGCTCCAGCGCGTCTCCGCCCAGCGCGCGGCGTGCGGGCCGCATTTCTGCCAGGTTTCGGGTAATGATGAGACCGCGCTTGCGTTTAATGCGATGGGCGGGGTGGGGTGTATCTCAGTCTCCGCCAATGTCGCGCCGCGGCTGTGCGCCGATTTTCAGGCGGCATGCGCGGCGGGGAATCAGGCGGGCGCGCTTGCGTTGCAGGACAAGCTCTTCTCGCTGCATCTGGCGATGTTTACTGATGCGTCACCGGGACCAGTGAAATATGCGGTCAGCCGGGTGCGAGCGGGCTTCCCGAAGCATCTTCGCTTACCGATGACATGGCCGAGCGATGCGAGCCAGCGCGCGGTGGATGCGGCATTGGCTGGGGCGGGGTTAATTTAGCGTTCCTCAGTTTGCGGTCAGTCCCATTGCCCCGCTTCCCTTCCGTCGCGCTCGCGCCTACATGCCTCCCCCTTATGGCGCGTCCAAAACCCGTTCAGTTCGACAAGCACAAGGTTGTGGCCGAAAACCGGCGCGCGCGCTACGATTACGCGATTGAGACGGTTTATGAGGCGGGAATTGCGCTGACCGGAACTGAGGTGAAGTCGCTGCGGTTTGGATCGGGAACGATTGCGGAGAGCTATGCCGAGGTAAAGGACAACCAGGTTTGGCTGATTAATTCCAACGTGCCCGAATTCAGCCATGGCAACCGATATAATCATGAGCCCAAGCGCGCGCGCAAGCTATTGCTGCATGAGCGCGAGATCAACAAGATGCATGGGGCGGTCGCGCGTGAGGGAATGACGCTGGTCCCGCTGTCGATCTATTTTAATGCGCAGGGGCGCGCCAAGGTCGAGCTCGCCATCGCCAAGGGCAAAAAGGCGCATGACAAACGCGAAACGATCAAGGAGCGTGATTGGAAACGCGAGCAGGGCAGAATCATGCGCGATCGCGGGTAAAAAGGCATGATTGTTACAGGTGTTACAGGTTTACTGACCGTGGCATTCGCGTAAAACGCGGGGCATCCCATAAAATCCAGAGGATGCCCGATGCATAGACTGCTTCTTGTTACATCATTGCTCGCCACCACCGCTGTTACGACCGTTGCCACAACCGTCGCAATCGCCAAAACCGAAACAGTCGCGCCCGCCACCAAGGCTGAGATTGGCAGCTATGGTATCGATACCGCGGGCATGGACACCAGCGTGAAGCCGGGTGATGACTTTGCGACGTTTGCGGGCGGCAGCTGGTTTCAGCAGACCGAGATCCCGGCGGATCGCGCCGCTTATGGCATGTTCAATGTGTTACAGGACCGATCGCTTGAGCAGACCAAGCTGATCCTTGATGCGGCTACCGCAAAGCCCGGCAGCAAGATCGGTGATTTTTACGCCAGTTATATGGATGAAACCGCGGTCAACTCGAAGGGGGCAGCACCTATCAAGCCATGGCTGAGCGCGGTTAGCGGTGCGGCCGACAAGACGGCGCTGGCAGTTGAGATGGCCAAGCTCCAGCGCTTGGGCGTTGGCGGCTTATTCAGCGTCTATGTGGGGCAGGACGATAAGCAGCCTGAGAATTACGTCGTCAATATGAACCAATCTGGCATTGGCCTGCCTGATCGCGATTACTATCTAAAGGATGACCCAAAGCTCGCCGCGACACGGACGGCCTATCAGGGCTATCTTACCAAGATGCTGACCCTGTTGGGCGAGAGCGATGCCGAGGCGCGGGCAGGAGCCGTATTCGCGTTCGAGAAGTCGCTGGCGACAGCGCATTGGACGAAGGTTGAATCGCGCGATGCAGACAAGACCTACAATAAATGGTCGCCCGCTGATTTTGCGACCAAGGCCCCGGGCTTTCCCTGGGCCCAATTTTCGGCAGCGGCGGGTGTTGATGGTCAGTCAAGCTATCTGATCGCGCAACCAAGCGCGATCACTGGCGAGGCGAAGGCGTATGCCGATACGCCGATTGCCGTGCTGAAGGATTTTGCAACGTTGCGGATTATGCGGGCAATGGCACCGTATCTGTCGAAGGATTTCGACGACGCGAATTTTGCTTTTTATGGCACCGTCCTGTCGGGCCAGCCGCAGCAGCGTGCCCGCTGGAAGCGCGGCGTTGGCGTGGTGAGCGGTGCCTTGGGCGAAGAGATTGGCCAGGAATATGTCGCGCGTTTCTTTCCGCCTGAATCCAAAACCAAGGCCGATATGTTAGTGAAAAACATCATCGCGGCAATGGGCACGCGGATCGACAATCTCGAATGGATGGCACCTGCGACCAAGGCGAAGGCGCGGATCAAGCTCGCTGCTTTCACCCCCAAGATCGGTTATCCCACACGCTGGCGTGATTACAGTGCGCTCAGCGTCACGCGCGACAACCTTGTCGCCAATGTCGCGGCGGGCAGTGCGTTTGAATATGCGCGTGGATTGAGGAAGCTCGGCGCGCCGCTCGACCGGACCGAATGGTTCATGACGCCGATGACGATCAACGCCTATGCCAATCCGACGATGAATGAGATCGTCTTCCCGGCCGCAATCCTGCAACCGCCTTTCTTTGACGCAAAGGCCGATCCGGCGGTGAATTATGGCGCGATTGGTGCGGTCATTGGGCATGAGATCAGCCATCATTTTGATGATCAGGGCCGCAAATATGATCCGACCGGCAAGCTTGCCGATTGGTGGACCGATGAGGACGTAAAACGCTTTACCGTCTTTACCGACAAGCTGATCAAGCAATATGATGCTTATGAGCCACTGCCGGGGCAGCATGTGCAGGGCGCGCTGACCTTGGGCGAAAATATTGCTGATCTTGCCGGACTGACGGTGGCAATCGACGCCTATCATCGCTCGCTTGGCGGTAAGCCGGCACCTGTGATTGGCGGTATGACGGGGGATCAGCGCTTTTATCTTGGCTGGGCGCAGATTTGGCGAACCAAGTATCGGGAGCCCGCGCTGATCTCGCAGCTTCTCTCCGATCCGCATTCGCCGGGTCCACAGCGCACAGCGACAGTGCGCAACCTTGATCCCTGGTATGCAGCGTTTGGCGCAAAATCCGGCGACAAGACCTATCTCGCGCCAAAGGACCGCGTGCGCATCTGGTAGTCGCTTGACGCTGACGCACGGGAAGCCAAAGAGAAACCTATGGCAACCCGCGCGTCAGCATCCTCCCCCGCATCATTCCTAAGCCCCGCCCGAAGCGCGGCTATCATCGCGCTGGGGTCCGGCATTACAGCAGCGCTGATTGTGCTGGGCGTGATTGGCAATAGCGTGATCGCGGCGGGCTTTCTTGCAGCGGCCCTTGTGTTGACGGCGGCACTGGTGAGCGCGAAGCTGCTTTTTCCATCGGCGGTTGCGGCAGCCAGCGAGGTTGATTGGTCGATCGCCCGGACACTCGCAGAGGGCGATAGCGGTGCGGTTGCGGTGACCGATCGGGCAGGGCGGCTGGTCTGCGCCAACGATCGCTACGGGGCGCTGTTTCCCGGCTATCCAACCCCGCCTAATCTGCCGCTCAGCGCCGATGGCGTGGCGGCGCTTGCCGCGACAGGGCGCGCGGCCTGGCGAGATAGCGAGGCGAGCCTTGACCACCTCGCCACCGCTGGCAACACCATTACCGTGCGGGTCGAACGCGCTGGTGAGCGTGACGATATGCTTGTCTGGCGCTTTGCCGGTGCCCAGCATGCCGCACTAGCCGAATCGATTGAATCGATTATCGACGGTAATATCGGCAACCGACTGGCGGCTGCTGGATTAATGGTGGCACTGATCACCCAGCAGGGCCGGATTCGCGCGGCAAACCGCGTTTTTAGGCTGCGCGCAATGGGCCATGAAGATGCCACGATCAACGGGCGGGACTTTACCCATTTTCTGATCACTGACGCTGAGGGCATGGTCCGGTTTGAGCACGAAGGGATGAGCGGTGCGCCTTTGCGGGTTTTGCAGCTGCCCTTTCTTGAGGGCGACGATGCACCGTTACTCATCGCCCTGCTTGATGAGGCCTATACCGCGCCTGCGGATGCGGTAGGCACGGCTGCTTATGTCAGAACGCTCGTATCGCTGATGCCCGTTGGGATCGGGCTGGTTGATCGCGACGGACGTTTTTTGCATCTGAATGATGCATTTGCGCGCGCGGCCAATGTCGATCTGGCGTCGCCGCCGCTTTATCCGGGAGATTTGGTGATACGCGAAGATAAATCGGCGGTGGCCGATGCGGTGCGGCGTTTTGCCAGCGGCGCTGCGCATTCGGCCGATATCGCGGTCCGGTTGCGTGATCGGCCCGACGAGCCGGTGGCGCTCTCCATTACCAGCGCGCGCGGATTGGGGGAGGCGGCGGTATTGCTGATCCTGAAGGACAATAGCGAGGAAAGTCGGCTGAAACGTGAAGTTGCTCAGGCAAACAAGATGCAGGCGGTTGGACAGCTCGCCGGTGGCGTGGCGCATGACTTCAACAATATTTTAACTGCCATCATCGGGTATTGCGATTTGATGCTGATGCGCCATTCGCCCGGCGACAGCGATTATGATGACATTCAGCAGATTCGCGCCAATTCCAACCGTGCCGCCGGCCTCACCCGGCAATTGCTCGCCTTTTCACGTCAACAAACACTGCGGCTGCAAATTGTGCAGCTGCCCGATGTGATTTCCGAAGTGTCCAACCTGCTCAAACGGCTGCTTGGCGCGACGGTGACGCTGACCGTCAAGCATGGCCGAAGTCTGGGGCCGGTCCGTGCCGATCCCGGACAGCTGGAGCAAGTGGTGATGAACCTGGCGGTCAATGCCCGCGACGCGATGCTCACCAAATACCCGCGCGGCGGTGGCACACTGACGATTGAGACATTGGCGGTGTCGGCTGCCGATGTTCGCAAGATCGGTTCGGATATCTTGCCGGAAGCAGATTATACTGCGCTCAAGGTTACAGATATGGGCAGTGGCATTCCTGCCGAAATTCTTCCTAAAATCTTCGAGCCCTTTTTTACGACCAAGGAAGTAGGCAAGGGCACCGGTCTTGGCCTGTCAACCGTCTATGGCATCGTAAAACAATCGGGTGGGTATATCTTCGCCGATTCAAAGGCCGGGAAGGGGGCTACCTTCACCATCTACCTGCCCGTCCATGCCGTCGGGAGCGCCCCCAAGCCAGCACCACCTGCCCTAACGAGCAGGCCCGGCGAGCTTTGGGGAAGCGGCACGATATTGCTGGTGGAGGATGAGGATATGGTACGTGCGGTGGCGGAACGCGCACT
>JBBQAU010000085.1:0-9325 GCA_038316685.1 Sphingomonadales bacterium | reverse complement strand
GGGGGTGATCTTGCCCGCCAGGATATCGCCGGGTTCAACCTCAGCACCGATATAGACAATGCCTGCCTCATCGAGGTTGCGCAGAGCTTCCTCACCGACATTGGGAATGTCGCGCGTGATGTCCTCCGGCCCAAGCTTGGTGTCGCGGGCCATGACTTCAAACTCCTCGATATGGATCGAGGTGAACACGTCATCCTTGACGATCCGTTCCGAAATCAGGATCGAATCTTCGTAGTTATAACCATTCCACGGCATGAACGCGACGAGACTGTTCCGGCCAAGCGCCAGCTCACCAAATTCGGTCGACGGACCATCGGCGATGATATCGCCCGCCCGAATCGCGTCGCCCACGTTCACCAGCGGGCGCTGATTGATGCAGGTATTCTGGTTCGAGCGCTGGAACTTCATCAGCGTGTAGATATCGACGCCTGACTGGCCGGCCTCAACCTCACCCGTCGCACGGATAACGATACGGGTAGCGTCAACCTGATCGACAATGCCCGACCGCTTGGCACCGATCGCCGCACCCGAATCGCGTGCCACGGTTTCCTCCATGCCGGTGCCGACAAACGGTGCCTCGGCCTGAACGAGCGGCACAGCCTGGCGCTGCATGTTCGATCCCATCAGCGCGCGGTTGGCGTCATCGTTTTCCAGGAAGGGAATGAGTGATGCGGCGACCGAAACGAGCTGCTTGGGGCTGACGTCCATCAACGTGATGTTATCCGGGATCGCCATCAAAAATTCGCCTGCCTGACGCGACGAGACGAGTTCCTCCTGAAAGCGGCCTTCGCTGTCGAGATCGGCGTTGGCCTGAGCAATCGTGTGCTTGGCCTCTTCCATTGCCGACAGATAGACAACGTCATCGGTGACCTTGTGATCAATAACCTTGCGATACGGCGTTTCGATGAAGCCGTATTTGTTCACTCGGCTGAACGACGCGAGACTATTAATCAGGCCGATGTTTGGGCCTTCCGGCGTCTCGATCGGGCAAATACGCCCATAATGCGTCGGATGAACGTCGCGGACTTCGAAGCCTGCACGTTCACGCGTCAAGCCGCCAGGTCCAAGTGCTGAAACGCGGCGCTTATGGGTGACTTCCGACAGCGGGTTGGTTTGATCCATGAACTGCGACAGCTGCGACGAGCCGAAGAATTCACGAACCGCAGCAACCGCTGGCTTGGCGTTGATCAGGTCGTTAGGCATCACGGTCGAGACGTCGACCGAGCTCATCCGCTCCTTCACCGCGCGCTCCATACGGAGCAGGCCGACGCGGTACTGGTTTTCGAGCAACTCGCCAACCGAGCGGACACGACGATTGCCGAGATTATCGATATCGTCGATTTCACCCTTGCCGTCCTTGAGGTTGACGAGCGTCTTGACGACTTCAAGGATATCCTCGGTGCGCAGCGTGGTGACGGTATCTTCGACGTCAAGATCAAGCCGCATGTTCAGCTTGACGCGACCGACAGCCGACAGGTCATAACGATCGGGATCAAAAAACAAGCCGCTAAACAGCGACTCGGCGGTTTCAAGCGTTGGCGGTTCGCCGGGGCGCATGACGCGGTAAATATCCGACAGCGCCTGCTCGCGCTCTTCTGCTTTGTCAGCCTTCAGCGTGTTGCGGATCCACGGTCCAGTGGCGACATGATCGATGTCGAGCAGTTCGATCCGGTCAATGCCCGCCTTGTCGAGCAGTTCAAGGTTTTCGGCCGATACTTCGTCGCCCGCCTCGATATAGATATGGCCCGTGGCTTCGTTGATCAGATCATAGGCCGAATAGCGTCCGAAGATTTCTTCGGTCGGGATCAAAAGGTCAGCCAGACCGTCCTTGGCCGCCTTATTGGCAGCGCGCGGGCTGATCTTCTGGCCGTTGGCGAACACGATCTCGCCGGTCTTGGCGTCGATAATGTCATACATCGGCTTTTGACCGCGCCAGTTTTCGGCCTGGAAGGGGACGATCCAGCCGCCCTGACCGCGAACGAACGTCACGCGGTTGTAAAAATAGTTGAGGATTTCTTCCGACGTCAGGCCGAGCGCATAAAGCAGGGCCGTCACCGGCAGCTTGCGCTTACGATCAATGCGGACGTTGACGATGTCCTTGGCGTCGAATTCAAAATCGAGCCACGACCCGCGATAAGGAATGACGCGCGCCGCAAACAGATATTTGCCCGACGCGTGCGTCTTGCCGCGATCGTGATCGAACAAAACACCGGGTGAACGGTGCATCTGGCTGACGATAACGCGCTCTGTGCCATTGATGATGAAGGTGCCGTTGCCCGTCATCAGCGGCATGTCGCCCATATAAACGTCCTGCTCCTTGATATCGAGCACAGAGCGTGAATCGGTGTCGCTATCAACCTCGAACACGATCAGGCGAAGCGTAACGCGCATAGGGGCTGCATAAGTGATGCCGCGCTGACGGCATTCATCGGTATCGAACTTTGGTGGCTCAAGTTCGTAATGGACAAAATCAAGCTCGGCAGTGCCAGCAAAATCGCGGATCGGGAACACCGACCGCAGCGTCTTTTCAAGGCCCGAGACATAGCCGATCGACGGATCAGAGCGCAGGAACTGTTCGTAAGATTCGCGTTGAACCTCGATCAGGTTCGGCATTTGCACGACTTCGTGAATATTGCCGAAAACCTTACGGATGCGCCGCTTTGCGGTGCCGCCTTCAATCGCTTTGGATGCCATGGAGTTTTTTGCCTCATCAACCAGAATTTCGGGCACGCCAGAGACGAAAAAAGCCGCATTTCACCCAGTGGTAGGTGCTGCAGCTCTAGGCGTCTCTGAAACCACAGCTTTCTATTCGATTGAAACGTTGCGCGACGGCGTTTCATTTCCCGAAAGCTGTGGTGAAAGACTGCTCATAGAGAGTGTGTTGGAGACTGTCAAATGGCGCGCCTCGCACGCGCGACGCTTCGCGCTTGCGTCCTGATGCCGGCCTGACACAAGGTGCGCTCCTTTTCGTTGGAGTTGTCTTTATGAAACTTGGTTTGTTCGCAGGCGTCGCCGCCACAGCGCTGCTTTCTGCGCCAGCATTCGCCCAGACGATGACATTCCCCGCCAGCGACATACCCGTCATATTCACCCCGCCAACCACCGCGAACGACTATATTCGTCGCGAAGTCATGATGCCGATGCGCGATGGCACTAAACTGTTCACCGTCATCATGATGCCAAAGGGCGTTACCAACGCCCCAATCGTGCTGACCCGCACACCTTATAATGCCGCTGCCCGATCCAGCCGGATCGACAGTCCCCATCTGATCTCGCGTCTCGGCCTCGCTGACGAGATGTTCGTGCGGGAGGGGTATATCCGCGTTTATCAGGACATTCGCGGTAAATATGGTTCGGAAGGGGATTATATCGTTACCCGGCCCGTGATCGGCCCGCTCAACCCGACCAAGGTCGATCATGTCACCGACGCCTGGGATACGACCGAGTGGCTGGTCAACAAGGCCAACCTGCCAGAATCAAACGGTAAGGTCGGAATGATCGGCTCGTCTTATGAAGGGTTCACGGTAGCGATGGCGCTGCTCAACCCGCATCCCGCGCTCAAGGTTGCGGTGCCCGAAAGTCCGATGATCGATGGTTGGATGGGCGATGACTGGTTCCATTACGGTGCTTTCCGGCTCGCCAATATCGGCTGGATCGCCTCGCAAACTGGCTACAAGGGCAAGGGCAGTGATCCCGCGACAGGCATTTACGACAATTATGAAGAGTTTCGCCGGATTGGTGGCGCTGCCGAATGGGCCAAGGCATCGGGCTTTGATCAGCTTCCCGCGTGGCAGAAAATGGCAGCACACCCGGCCTATGACGCGTTTTGGCAGGGACAGGCGCTCGACAAGTTGCTCGCGGCCAACCCCTCCAATGTGCCCACCCTGTGGGAGCAGGGCTTATGGGATCATGAGGATATGTACGGCGGCATCACCGCGTGGGAGGCGCTGAAGGCAAAGGGCAAGATGGGCAATAACATGCTCGTGATGGGGCCGTGGCGGCATAGCCAGGTGAACCGCACGGGTCGCACGCTTGGCCCGCTCGAATGGGAGGGCGATACCGCCGCACAGTTCCGGGAGAAAATGGTGCTGCCGCTGTTTACGCAATATCTGAAAGGCGGTCCCGCAGCAGCGCTCCCACCCGTGGCGATTTACAATACTGGCGAGGATCATTGGGACCGGCTGACCACCTGGCCGCTTGCCTGTGAGGTCGGCTGCGCATCGCCAATGAAGCCGATTTTCTTGCAGGCCGAAGCTGGCCTCGGTTTCGACAAGGGCACACCCGGTGGCGACAGCTATGTCTCCGATCCGGCCAAGCCCGTCCCGCATCTGCCGCGCCCGGTGAATTTTGATGATGGCCGCTGGGGCGACTGGTTGGTGAGCGATCAACGCCACGCCGATGGCCGCCCCGATGTGATGACCTATCAAACGCCGGTGTTGACCAAGGCCGTCCGCGTTTCGGGCGCGCCGATCGCTGATTTGTTCGCCAGGACAACCGGGACAGACGGCGATTTCGTCGTCAAGCTGATCGATGTTTACCCCGATGAAGTCGCGTCCAACCCCAAGATGGGCGGATACCAGCTGGCGATTTCGCTCGACATTTTTCGGGGCCGTTATCGCGACAGTTTTGAAAAGCCCACAGCCATCCCGGCCGGGCAAACCCAGCGCTACAAATTCCGCCTGCCGACGGTAAACCACGTCTTCCAGCCCGGCCACCGGATCATGGTGCAGGTGCAATCAAGCCTGTTCCCGGTTTATGATCGCAACCCGCAAAAGTTTGTCCCCAACATTTTCTTTGCCAAAAAAGCGGATTATCAAAAGGCTACGGTGACGATCGAGCATGGCGGGGCAAATGCCAGCGCTGTGTGGCTGCCGGTGGTGGCGCTGGATCAGGCGGCGGCGGCAGCGAAGTAGGCCGGCGCTTGCGACCCCGACTGCCCTCTGCGCTTGCGGGCGTTTTGGGTGGGTCACGCCCCCAGCAAGACCCAAACAACAGGGATATTTGTTGACCCCAAACTGGTTGCGTAGACCCGACAGCTCGTTGCCTGGTCGGAGCCGGGTGAGGGGTGCTGTAGTCAGCAACTGAAACCTGATCACCCTCTCCAACCTTCGTTAGCCGCTCAAGCAGCAAGGGTCGCTATTCTCTACCTCAAGGGAGGGGGAAATGGCTGTAATTACCTCTAACCCGGCACCATCTGCCTAATCACCCGCGCGATCAGCTCCGGATCATCCGGTGTTTGCCCGTCAAGCACCAGCATCGCCAGGCCGTGGACCAGCGCCCAGGCCCCCAGCGCCGCTGCCTTTTGAGCCTCGTTGGAGGAATCGTCTGCGACGAAGCGGGCGATGTTGTCGCGCAGTTGGTCCATCGCGCTGCCGCCGGTGCCGCGAGGCGAATCGAGAATTGGCTCAGCGGACGCGGTGGCGAAGACGAGGCGGAACAGCGACGGGTGGTCAATCGCAAAGCGGACATAGGCGATGCCCGATTCGACAAAGGCATGAAGCGGGTCACCTGCCGCCTCGCTCGCCTCCCGCTGGCGTTCGCCCAACGTTACCAGACCTGCCGCCGCAATCGCGCCCAGCAACGCCTGTTTGTCGGGGAAGTGGCGATAGAGCGCGGTCGCGCTTACGCCGATCCGCCTTGCAACCTCGCGGAGCGCAAAATCATCGACCGATCGTTCCTCGAGCAGCGCAAGACCCGCCGCCACCGCAGCCGCACGCAGATCACCGTGATGATAGCGGGGGCGATCAAGAGCGATGTTGACAATGTTATCATTGGAGGTCATGTTGCCGTTGTAAACATAACCGAGTTGCTGCACCATCCTTGATGGCGCGAGGGAGAGAATGTGATGGCCAGTCAGATCGAAAAGACAATCCGCAGCGTGGTTGGCAAGGGGCTGGGCATGGTAGCGAGCCATAATCGCCGCAAGCTGGAGAATGAAACGATCCAGAACCCGTTTTTGTCGGGCTTGCATCGCCCGATGACGCGTGAGGAGACGGTGACCGACCTGCCCGTAACCGGCATCATCCCGGCGGCGCTGACTGGGCGATATCTGCGCAACGGACCCAATCCGGTGAAACCGCCCGCGCATGGCAGCTATCATTGGTTTACCGGTGACGCGATGGTGCACGGCGTCCGCATCGAGGACGGCCAAGCGCTCTGGTATCGCAACCGATGGGTTCGATCGACCTCAGTCAGCAAGGCGCTGGGCGCGCTGCCGGTGCCGGGCATTCGCAACCCGCGCGCCGATACCGCCAATACCAATATCATTGGCCATGCCGGGCGCATCTGGGCGATTGTTGAGGCGGGCGGCAACCCGGTTGAGCTGTCAGATACGCTGGAGACGGTTGCGCACAACCCGTTCGATGGAACGCTGACCAGCGCCTTTACCGCGCATCCGGTTCTTGATCCGGCGACGGGCGAACTGCACGCGATCACCTATGAAGCCAGCGTCCATGACAAAGTGTGGCATGTCGTTGTTGGCGCGGATGGGCGGGTAAAGCGTGAGGTGCCGATTCCGGTAAAGGACGGCCCGAGCATCCACGGAACCGCGATCACGGCAAACTATATTCTGGTGCTCGATCTGCCCGTGACCTTTTGCATGCCGAGCCTGATTGCGGGGCACCGCTTTCCGTATCGCTGGAACCCGAAACATAGTGCGCGCATAGGGCTGTTGCCGCGTCGCGAGGGCGGCGGCGAGACGATCTGGTGCGATGTCGAGCCTTGCTATGTCTTCCACCCCGGTAACGCGTTTGAGACCGCAGATGGCACGGTCGTGGTCGATATGGTCGTCCATGAAACGATGTTCGATGACAGCTATTTCGGCCCCGATGCAAAGTCGACGCGGCTGGAGCGCTGGACGATCGATCCTGTTTCGCGCCATGTTGACCGGAAGATTATCGATGATCGCGGCCAGGAGTTTCCGCGTTATGATGAGCGGCTTAGCGGGCAGCCCTATCGCTATCTTTATGTCACCGCGTTGCCGAGCAGTAGCGGCGGCGATCTGTCACAGGTCGGGACTGAATTGCTGCGGCATGATCTCGACGCGGGGACCACGACCGCGCGTGATTTTGGGGCAGGGCGGCACCCGGGCGAGTTCGTCTTCGTCCCGCGCGCGGCGCAAGGGGGTGAGGATGACGGCTGGCTGATCGGGCTGGTGATCAACGCGGCGGACGAGACGACCGATTTGATGATCCTCAACGCCGATGACTTTCTGGGCACGCCGCAAGCGGTGGTCCATCTTGCGCACCGCATCCCGCCGGGCTTCCATGGCAATTGGATTGCTGATTGACATAAGAAAAGGGGCGGCCTCCGATTGGAACCCGCCCCATTTGTCTTTGGTTCGCACGCCACACTAATCCCGGGTGAGCAAAGCCTGTGCGTCTGACGGGACTATAGCCGCGCCGTCCGGTGTTGCGGGAGTGTCGCGGGCTGTTGCCAACCCGCGTCCCCGCGTCAGCTTACTTGATTTCGACGGTTGCACCGGCGGCTTCGAGCTGGGCCTTGATCTTTTCGGCCTCGTCCTTCGACACGCCTTCCTTGACGGCCTTTGGCGCCGACTCAACCAGCGTCTTGGCTTCGGTCAGGCCAAGCTGCGTGATGACGCGAACTTCCTTGATGACGTTGATCTTCTTGCCGCCATCGCCGGTCAGAATCACGTCAAATTCAGTCTGCTCTTCAACGACCGGTGCGGCGGCACCGCCACCGGCGCCGGGTGCTGCAACCGCAACGGCGGCTGCGGCGCTAACGCCCCATTTTTCTTCAAGCATCTTCGAAAGCTCAGCGGCTTCGAGGACGGTAAGTTCGCTCAGGCTGTTCACCAGCGCGTTCAGGTCTGCCATGATAGTATCTCCAGTTCGGGGCTGGCGTGCTGCCAATGGCCCCATCGTTGTTTGTTTAAAAAAATACCCGAAATTCAGGCTGCTTCCTTCTCCGCATAGGCGGAAAGAACGCGCGCAAGCTGCGCTGCCGGGGCCTGCGTGATCGTGGCGAGCTTCGTTGCAGGTGCAACGAGGAGCCCCAGGATCTTGGCACGCAATTCATCCAGCGAGGGCATCGTGGCGAGTGCCTTCACACCATCAACGTCGAGGACGGTCGCGCCCATTGCCCCGCCGACGATTTCGAACTTGTCGTTCGTCTTCGCGAAATCGACCGCAACTTTTGCGGCCGCAACGGGATCAATCGAGGTGGCAAGGCCTACCGGCCCGGTGAGCATTTCGCCCAGCGAGAGATAGTCGGTGCCATCAAGCGCGATCTTGGCAAGCTTGTTCTTCGAGACTTTAAAGCTGGCGCCAGCTTCGCGCATCTTCGTCCGCAGCACAGAAGATTGTGCAACGGTCATGCCTAGATTGCGGGTGACAATCACCACGCCAACCTCTGCAAAGGTGCGGTTCAGCTCGGCAACGAGCTCGGTCTTTTCAGCACGATCCATGCCATTCTCCACGTGTCAAACCCCACGCACCAGGCGAGGGGCCGGTTAAACCGGACGCAACGGAACAGCCGCGCATCCGGGTTTGTCCATCGATGGGGCATGGGAAAGCTGGGTGCCCAAAGGCAGCGACAGCAAGACCGGCGCAAGGCAAAGCCCGACGCAGGAGAAATTTCCAATCCCCGTCTCGGCAGGGCATTAAGGTCGGGCAAATCCCGGCCACCTGCTGTCTCGGACGGTACCCGACGCAAGCGAACTCTTGCCGGATGAAAGGGGCGCAATAACGGCGATGAGGCAAAAGTCAATGCAGGGGTGGGTGGGACGACGCGCGACCATATCAACACGCTGATCGCTCGATCAACGCGATTGCATTAAAAAACCGCCGTTACTTTTTCGATTATTGTATCGTTCTTGCCCGGGCCTTCACAAGCAAAGCGGGTGAAGACCTCTGCCATGGTCCCGGCGCCATTAACTTCCCATTCCGGCAGCGGCTTGCCCGAGCGGACGACGCGGCCCTGAACGTCGTAAATGACAAATTTTATGATGGACCGTCGTCGCTGGCTGCAGTCAAAAGAAAACAGAAACAGAGTTCGCTGGGTCTTATCCGCAGGCTGCTCATAGACGGTCTCTACCCATGCCGTCCTGAACCTGCCAATGCCCCGGATGCTGCTCGATTCGATATAGTCAAAAATGCGTGTCGGAGCCTGACCACTATAGCCGACATACCACCATTGGCTGGCAGCGGCTGGCGTCGCGGCTATCAGCAGGGCAGCGGCGGCGAACGCCTTCCCTGCGACCAAGTTATGCTCCATGAGCTTGTCGGAGCGCGACGTGAAGCGTTGGGGGCTGCCCATCATTTTCCTGCCCCACCAATTCGTCCGCTCCTTCGAACAGTTGGGC
>JBBQAU010000084.1:0-9471 GCA_038316685.1 Sphingomonadales bacterium | reverse complement strand
CTATTCGCCCTATGATCAGGTCAAGCCACAGGCCTATCCGCCAATGTTCATCTCGGGCGGGCTGAATGATCCGCGCGTCACCTATTGGGAGCCAGCGAAGTGGGCCGCCAAGCTGCGCCACGTCAAAACCGACGACAATTTACTGATGCTCAAGACCAATATGGGTGCCGGACATGGCGGCAAATCGGGCCGGTTTGAGAGTTTGCGAGAGGCAGCCGAAGAGCACGCCTTTGTGCTATGGCAATTGGGGGTGGAGGGTTAGGGTTAGGCTTGGTCTTCACGCTCAGCATCACTGCCGCACCCGCCGACATTGACGCGCTCGGCCATGTCAACAATGCCGTCTGGGTCCGCTGGATTCAGGACATTGCCGTTGCGCATTGGGACGCGGTTGCATCGCCTGTAAACATCGCCGCCTATATCTGGGTCGTGACGCGGCACGAGATTGACTATCGCGGCAACGTGTCAGCTGGGGAGACGGTGACGGGCGAAACATGGGTCCCCGATCCGCCCAAGGGCGCGCGGTTTGACCGCCACGTCCGTTTCACCGGCAGCGATGGCAAGGTAAAGGTTGAGGCGGTGACGACCTGGGCGTTGATCGACCGCGCGACGGGACGGCTCATGCGGGTGCGCGATGAGATTGCCGCGCCGTTTCGCTCAGCCGGGCCTCAAGCCTCCAGCTCGACATCCCAATAAAGCCAGTCGCGCCAGGTATCGTGCAGGTAATTGGGCGGAAAACGGCGGCCATGTTCCTGCAAATGCCAACTCGTCGGGCGGATCGGCGCGATGTGCAGCGGCATCCGTGCCTGTTTGGGCGTCCGACCGCCTTTTTTCAGGTTGCACGGCGCGCAGGCAGTGACGACATTTTCCCAGGTCGTGCGGCCCTGCTGGGCGCGCGGGGTAACATGATCAAAGGTAAGGTCGCGCCCGGAGCCACAATATTGGCATGCAAAACGGTCGCGCAGGAAAAGATTGAAACGGGTAAAGGCAGGAAACTGCGAAGGCTTGACGAAGGATTTGAGCGCGATGACCGAAGGCAGCTCCAGCCTCGCGCTGGGACTTCGGACCTCGCGTTCATAGTTTGCGACAATATCCACCCGGTCCAGAAAAACCGCCTTTACCGCCGTTTGCCAAGGCCATACGCTCAAGGGATAATAGCTGAGCGGGGTGTAATCGGCATTGAGCACAAGTGTAGGGCAACTGTCTGGATGGCGGATCAGATCGGGATGATACATTTCGTCTCCCAACAACCTTCTGATCGCCTTTCGCCGATCACAATGACGCCATGATGACAGAGCGCGCGACTCGTGGTCAAGGGCTGACGCGCTCAATTGCTCAGAATGGCGGGCCAGTCATTACCCGTTTTGCGCCCAGCCCGACGGGCCGTTTGCATCTTGGCCATGCCTATTCGGCGATCCGTTCCCATGATTTTGCCCGGATACGGGGCGGACATTTTGTGCTGCGGATCGAAGATACAGATACCGCCCGGTGTCGGCCCGGGCATGTCGAGGCAATCTACCGCGACCTTGAGTGGCTGGGGCTTGAATGGGACGCGCTGATGATCCAGTCAGAACGATTGGCGGTGTATGCGGCAGCGCTTGACCGGTTGCGGCAGATGGACCTGATTTATCCCTGCTTTTGTACCCGCGCCGATATTGCGCGCGAGATTGCCGCCAGCCTGCATGCCCCGCACGGCGTAGATGGACCGTTATACCCCGGCACCTGCCGCACCGCGCCCCAATCAGCGCGTGAGGGGCGGCTGGCAAGCGATCCGCATTGCTGGCGGCTCGATGCGGCCGCCGCGATTCAGCATGCCGGCCCGCTTATCTGGCGCGATTCTGCAGCCGGGCAGGTCCCCGTCAACATTGCGGCACTGGGTGATCTGGTGCTGAAGGGCAGGGACAGGCCGACCAGCTATCACCTCGCGGTCGTCGTCGATGATGCAGCACAAGGCGTGACTGATGTGGTGCGCGGCGAGGATATCTTTGCCTCCACCCACGCCCAGCGAATACTGCAGGCGCTGCTCGGTTTGCCGACGCCCGACTATCATCACCACGGCCTGGTGGCGGGTTCAGACGGGTTGCGGCTCGCCAAGCGCGCCGATGCGCCGACGCTTGAGCAGTTGCGACTGGCGGGCAAGGACGGCCGCGCGCTTGCTGAAATGGTGCGGCGAGGTGCGCTTCCCATTGGCAATGGCATGGTGACTGCCTAAATAGAGTCTTATGACAGTATTTCTCGCCATCCTGCTCGTCGCTGCCATGATCGCCACGCTGGTTGCGCTCATTCGCGGTATCATCAGCTACTTGCAGGCGACGGAGGCTGATCTCAAGGGCACCGGCCCCAGTGTCGCGAGCACCAAGTCGAACAAGATGATGCAGGCGCGCATCTTTTTTCAGGCGCTGGCAATCTTGATCGTGGTGGGCATCTTGTTCATCAACGGCCGCACCTGATTTTGACGGGCCGCATCCGGTGGTAAAGCTCAATAGAATTTACACGCGCACCGGGGATGCCGGAACAACAGGTCTTGTCGATGGTTCACGTGTGGCAAAGACCGATATTCGGCTTGCGGCAATGG
Organism: Sphingomonadales bacterium; assembly: GCA_038316685.1. GTDB lineage: Bacteria > Pseudomonadota > Alphaproteobacteria > Sphingomonadales > Sphingomonadaceae > Sphingomonas. Next base: position 6,899 of record JBBQAU010000084.1, on the reverse strand, counting down.
GCGATGTCGATGAAGCGAACAGTGCGCTCGGTATGGCAGTCGTGGCGTTGGGTGCAGGCGAGGTTGCCGTGGCGCTCGCCCGAATCCAGAACGACCTGTTCGATCTCGGCGCTGACCTTGCGACACCCGGCGACAATTTTGAACCTTCGCCAATGGCGCTGCGGATCATTGCCAGCCAGGTGGTTCGGCTTGAAACCGAAATTGATGTGATGAATGACCAACTTGGTTCGCTCACCAGCTTCATCTTACCGGGCGGCACGGCTGCTGCAGCCGGTCTGCATCTTGCCCGCGCCATCACCCGGCGGGCAGAACGGACAGCGGTCGCGGCAGCCGCGCAGGTGCCAATCAATCCGCATGCGGTCTGCTATCTCAACCGGCTGTCAGATTATCTTTTCGTCTGTGCCCGCTTCGTCAATCGTGATGCGGGCGGCGATGTGCTTTGGGTGCCGGGTGCCTCGCGCTAAGGCAGGCACACCGACGACGAACCTTAATTGATCACCATGTCTGCGTGACGATGAATGCAACAGGGGCGGCAATGCAGGCTAACACCAATTTTGCGACTGATACAGCGTTCGTGGCGGATCGTTTCGCAGCGGTGAGGCGGCTCAGTCTGCCGCTTGTCGCACCGCTTTCGGATGCCGATGCCAGCGTGCAGTCAATGGACGATGCCTCGCCTGCCAAATGGCACCTGGCGCATACGACATGGTTTTTTGAAACCTTTGTCCTGCGTGATTGGGTGTCCGGCTATCAGTTGCACGACGCGCGTTTTCCATTCTTGTTCAACAGCTATTACGAGGCCGAAGGCGCGCGCCATGCGCGTGGGCGGCGCGGGATGATCACGCGGCCGACGCTGGCGGAGGTGATCGGCTATCGGCGGGCGGTTGATGCAGCGTTGATCGCTGTAATCCCGGTGCTCCCTGATCCCGCGCGTGCGCTCGTTATGCTTGGCTGCCATCATGAGCAGCAGCATCAGGAACTGTTGCTGACTGATCTGCTCCATCTGTTTGCCCAAAATCCTTTTGAACCGGCGCTTTGGCCGTGTGTGCCAGCGTCTGTCTTGCCCGCACTTGCTCCGATAAGCTGGATTGAGGGCAAAAGCGGGATTGTCGAAATTGGTCCTATCGGCGACGGTTTTGCCTTTGATGCCGAGCGGCCGCGCCACCAGACGTTGCTTGCGCCGCATGCGCTGGCGGATCGCACCATCACCAACGGCGAATGGGCGGCTTTCATCGCCGATGGTGGCTATTCAGAGCCCCGCCACTGGCTTGCCGATGGCTGGGCCTGGGTAAAGGCCGAAGCGATTGGCGCACCGCTTTATTGGCAACACGACGATGGCGGCTGGACGCGTTTTGGCCTTGATGGACGTCGCGCAGTCGATCCAGCCGCCCCGGTCACGCATATCAGTTTTTTCGAGGCGGATGCTTATGCCAGCTGGGCAGGCGCACGGCTGCCAACCGAGGCGGAATGGGAATCAGCAGCGGGGGAGTATGACCCTGCTGGCGGCAATCAGCTTGATGCCGCAGGCCCGCTTGGCCCAAAGCCTGTATCGGATGGCCCCGGTTTCTTCGGTAATGTCTGGGAATGGACGGGCAGCGCCTTTCGCCCCTATCCGGGCTTTGTCGCAGCAGAGGGCGCGGTCGGCGAATATAATGGCAAGTTCATGAGCGGTCAGTGTGTGCTGCGCGGCGGCTCCTGTGCCACCCCGCGCGGCCATGTGCGGGCAAGCTACCGCAATTTCTTTTACCCGCATCAGCGCTGGCAGTTCACCGGGCTGCGGCTCGCAAAGGATTTATGAGCATGCTGAAGCCCGCAATCGAAGACGGCGACGTATCGCTTACCGATCCCAAATTTCGCGCCGATGTCCTGGCAGGTTTTGCCTCGCGCCCCCGCGCCATTTCGGCGCGCTGGTTCTACGATCGGCAGGGCTCCGAATTGTTTGAGGCGATCACTCAACTGCCCGAATATTACCCGACGCGGACTGAGGCGGCTATTCTCGGCAGCAACGGCGCGCAGATTGCAATGGCGACCGGGCCGGGGCGTGCGGTGGTTGAATTTGGCTCGGGATCATCCGCCAAAACGCCGCTGCTGCTCCGCGCAATTGATCCGGCCGCTTATGTGCCGATCGACATATCGGGCGATTTTTTGCGCGCATCGGCTGCCCAGCTTTCCTCGGCGTTTCCGGGGTTGCCGGTCTATCCGCTGGAAGCAGATTTCATGCGCCCAATTGCATTGCCCGCAGCCGTCGCCGATCTCGCAAAGCTCGGCTTTTTTCCTGGCTCTACCATCGGCAATATGATCCCGTCGTCAGCGGTTGATCTGCTGCGCGCGATGCGAATCTGGCTGGGGACGGGTGCGATGTTGCTGATCGGGATGGATCGGCTGAAGGATGAAGACGTGCTCGTCCGCGCCTATGACGACGCGCAAGGCATTACATCGGCGTTCAATCTCAACCTGCTGGAACGGATTAACCGCGAGCTTGACGGCACTATCCCCATCGACGCGTTTTGCCACCGCGCGATCTGGAATGACATGCGCGCGCGGATTGAAATGCATCTGGAGGCGGTGCGCGATATATCGTTCACTATCGAGGGCCACGCGTTCGAGATGGCAGCGGGCGAGACGATCCACACCGAAAACAGCCACAAATACGGCCCCCGCGACGCCCGCATCCTGCTGCGCGCGGGCGGTTGGACACCGGTTGCGGAATGGACCGACCCGGACGACCGATTTTCGCTCATTCTGACCGAAGCGCAGGCGGCGCGATCGGCACCTTGAAGCTGGCGGACGCCTGACGCTTCAGCTAAGCCGCCGCCCGGATCGAATGAGGAACGGCACATGAAGATCATCGGCGTCATCGGCGCAGGGCAGATGGGGGCTGGGATTGCTCAGGTCTCCGCACAGGCGGGCTATCACGTGCTGCTGTCGGACGTCGATCTCGCGCGCGCCGTCGCTGGCAAGGCGGGGATCGCCAAGGCGCTTGACCGGCTCGTTTCCAAGGAGAAAATCTCCGCCGAGGCACGCGGTGCAGCACTTGCGCTGATCGAACCGATCGCGGGCGTCGAGACAATGGGCGATTGCAGCCTTGTTATCGAAGCCGCCACCGAACGCGAGGAAATCAAGCGCGAGATTTTCGCCAATATTGGCAAAATACTTGGCCCCAATGCGATCCTGGCGTCCAACACCTCGTCCATCCCGATCACGCGGCTGGCGCAGGCCTCGCCCGATCCGGAGCGCTTTGTCGGCGTGCATTTCTTTAATCCCGTCCCTGTCATGGGCCTGATCGAGCTGATCCGCGGCCTTGCTACCAGTGATGCGACCGTCGCTACGGTCGAGGCGTTCGGCCAGTCACTTGGCAAGCATATCGTCCACGCAAGCGACGCGCCGGGCTTCATCGTCAACCGCATCCTGATGCCGATGATCAATGAGGCGGTCTTCGCGCTTGGTGAAGGCGTCGCCTCGATCAAGGACATTGATACCGCCTGCATGCTTGGCCTCAACCACCCGATGGGGCCGCTGACGCTCGCTGACTTTATCGGGCTCGACACGTGTCTGGAGATTATCCGGGTGTTGTATGACGGCACCGGCGATCCCAAATTCCGCCCCGCGCCGCTGCTCGTCAAATATGTCGAGGCGGGCTGGTATGGCCGCAAGGTCAAGCGCGGCTTTTATGATTATTCAGGCGCTGAACCGGCCCCGACGCGTTGATCGGCGAACCAGCTGGCACGGCGCAGGCCGCGGTAAACCCGCTTCCCGCCAATACCTCCGCAAGCGGCATCGCCAGCGCGGTGACGAGACACCGCAGCGCCCGTGCGACGAACTATGCCGCGCTTAGCCAGCCAAGCGCGCGGCGGGCAAATAGCCGCGCTATTTCGGCAAGCGTTAACTCCGCCTTTTGAAGCGCGGTAATCTGATGCGTGCGCAGCGCGTTGCGGTTGGTGCTGGGCCAATTTCAAGCGCTAATTTTGGTAAGCCCGGGTTGACAGCTTTTCTGAACGACAGTGTTCAAGCCCTAGCCTCACAAAGGCAGCAACAGTCCTGCGAGCGCCGCGCTCATCAGATTGGCGAGGCTGCCCGCGATTAACGCGCGGATGCCGAGCTTGGCAATCATTGGCCGCTGGTTTGGAGCAAGGCTGCCCGTTGAGGCGATCTGGATGGCGATCGACAGGAAATTGGCAAAGCCGCATAGCGCAAAGGTGACGACCGCAACGGTGCGCGCCGACAGCGTCTTGATCTGCCCCAGATCGATAAAGGCAACGAATTCATTGAGCACGATCTTGGTGCCGACCAGCCCACCCGCCGTGCTTGCCTCGCTCGCCGGGATATTGAGCAGCAACATCATCGGCGACAGGATAACGCCTAAAATGCCCTGAAAGCTCAGGCCTGGATAGCCAAACCAGCTGCCAACCTCTCCCAGCAGGCCGTTGGCAAGCGCGACCAGCGACACAAATGCCAGCACCATGGCGGCCACCGCTACCGCAATCCGCACGCCCGTTTGCGCGCCATTGGCGGCGGCCATGATGACATTGTCAGCGCGTTCGATTTCTGGCGCGGCCTCGATTGCGCGGACGGCGGGCGCGTCAGGGTCAGCGCCGTTGATGGGCGCTTCCTCATCGGGTGTGTCAGGCATGATGATCTTGGCCATCAACAACCCGCCGGGTGCCGACATGAACGACGCCGCGAGCAGATAGGGTAGCGAAGCAGGTCCGAGCAGCGCTGCATAGGCCGCCAAAATCGTCCCCGCGACGCCTGCCATACCGACAGTCATCACGGCAAACAGCTGGGCGGGTTTTAATGCAGCGAGATACGGCGCGATGACCAGCGGCGCTTCGCTCTGCCCGACAAAGATATTGGCCGCAGCACACAGCGATTCGACTTTGGAAACGCCAACGATAAACTCGATCGCGCCGCCGACATAACGGATCACAAACTGCATGATGCCGAGATGATAAAGGACAGCAACAAGCGCGGCGAAAAAGATGATGACCGGCAGCGCGGAAAAAGCGAACGCTGAGCCAAAGGTCGGGTCAGTCGCCAGCTTGCCAAAAATGAGCTGCGTGCCCGCGCCGGCATACCCCAGCAGCGCAGTGACGCCCAATGCCATTCCCTCGATCATCTGCTTACCTGCGGGCACATAAAGCACCAGCACGGCGACTGCGACCTGCAACGCAAACGCGGCACCGACGACGCGCAACCGGATCGCGCGGCGATTGCTCGACAATAACACGGCAATCGCAAGGATCACCGCGATCCCGCTCAGGCCGATCAAAAATTGGTTCATGCACGTCCCCTGGGCAGGGCTTGACCGCCGCTCGCCGCGATGCACCATACACGCGCTGGGTGTTTGGGCTAGCGGTGGTTTGACGCCCGGGTTTGACCGCGCCGGGAAAGCCGCTAACCCTCAGGCGATGGATCATCCCTCGCCCGCGCTGCCGCGTTCGTTGTTCATTTTCTCGATTTTCTATGGCGGCATGGTCTGCATCGCCGGGGTGTTGGGGGTAAAGCAGGTCGCGCTGGGGCCACTTGCGGTCGAGGCGGGTATTTTTGCCTTTCTGCTGCTGGTGGTAATGTCGAGCGCGGTGTCCGAGCTGCATGGGCAAAAAACGGCGACGTTGCTGGTGCGGATGGGGTTTATACCGCTGCTCGTGTCGGCCGCGTTGATTCAGCTGGTGCTAATTCTTCCGGCGGATAGCGGGATGTATCCGCCCGCAGTTGACGCATTCCCGATCGTCGTCGGGCAAGGCGCGCGGTTGATGATTGCGGGATTTATCTCTTACGGTACTTCGCAGACGCTGAACGTCTTTATCTTTAACAAGCTGGCGGCCGGCACGGGTAAGCTCGTCTGGTTGCGCGGGATGATCGCCAGCGTTATCTCGCAAATCGTTGATACTGTGCTGTTTATCACGATATCCTTTCTGGGCGAGCGGCCGATTTTGGCGCTGATGGGCGGGCAGATGCTGACCAAGGTGGTGCTCTCAATCGTGTTGGTCCCGTTCCTGATTACAATGTTTGTGTCGATTGGCCGTTGGTTGGACAAGGATTCCGCCACTGTCTCGGTGTAAACAACTGTCTCACCCCGCCGCGTTTGGTGTGTGCACAAACGGGGTTGGGCTTGGGCGGCGGATCGATTAGGGGGCGGGGATGACTGATCTGCGATCCGATCACGCGCCCGATCCGGCAATGCTCGCCAAGGCGGAAACGCTGACTGAGGCTTTGCCCTATTTGCAGCGTTATGCAGGCGCGACCTTTGTCGTGAAATATGGCGGCCACACGATGGGCGATCCTGAACTTGCGCGCGATTTTGCCGAAGACGTCACCTTGCTCAAAGCCGTCGGCATCAACCCTGTCGTCGTCCACGGTGGTGGCCCGCAAATCGGCGCGATGCTCAAGCTGCTGGGCGTTGAATCAAGTTTTGTTGATGGTTTGCGCGTCACTGATGCACAAACGGCGCAGATCGCCGAAATGGTGCTGTCAGGTGCGATCAACAAGGAAATCGTCGCCTGGATCGGCCAGGCGGGTGGCCGCGCGATTGGCATATCGGGCAAGGATGCCGGCTTTGTCCGCGCGGTGAAGCTCGCCCGCACCGTCCGCGATCCTGACAGCAATATCGAGCGCGCAATTGATCTGGGCTTCGTCGGTGAGCCGCAATCTATCGACCGGCAGGTGATCGATACAATCTCGGCAGCGGGCATGATTCCGGTCGTCGCCCCGATTGGTCTTGGGGATGACGGCCAGACCTATAATATCAACGCCGACACGATGGCGGGCGCGATCGCAGCGGCATTGGGCGCAGCGCGGCTGTTCCTGCTGACGGATGTCGCGGGCGTCCTCAACAAATCAGGCGCGCTGCTGACCGATCTTGATCCTGCCGCGATTGAGGCTCTGCGCGCTGACGGTACCGT
>JBBQAU010000083.1:0-9573 GCA_038316685.1 Sphingomonadales bacterium | reverse complement strand
ACGTCTCCGACGCGCCCGTCTTTGATTGGGCTGACACGCAAACCGCCGTCAACCCACACGCCGCGCTGCGGCGACTGGCGGACCAGCGGGGTTGGGCTGCGGTGGACTGGGGATCGTAGCGCGGGCAGTATTGCGACTTTTGTAGTCCGACCGAATTGGGCGATCGGTTATACCACCAGAAACTTGCCTGTCGGCTAGCGACGCACAGCCAGTTGCAGACAAAACCATTTGCCGATCTCAAAAGCGGCCATTGTGGAGCGGGCATCTGCCCCTCCCGAGCCCCAAAAAGTCCTGGTTATCTGCTGGTATCAAAAACCGACCCGTTTCGACACGCCAGGCATCAACAGGGTATGCCTTCGCGCATCCGGCGCTTGATGCGGCTAAACGCCACCGGCGTAACCGCCACGTAGCGGGCAAGTTTTCATCGTGGAGCTCCAGAGCCGAACGGAGCCCTCGGCGATCGTCAACATTTCGAGTGGCCTCGCATTCTTCCCGAAACAAGCAACGTCGCTCTATTGCGCAGCCAAGGCTGGCCTTCACAGCCTGTCGCAGTCAGTTCGCTACCAATGCGAAGGCAGCACAACGCAGGTCAGCGAAGCTATCCTGCCGTTGGTTGCTTCGCCGATGACTGAAAGGCGCGGGACGGGCAAGATGGAGCCCGACAGAGTCGCACGGGTGATCCTTGCAGGCGTCAAGGTCGGACGTTTTAGAATTCTCGTCGGGAAGGCCCGGCTCCTTCCCGTGCTGCAACGCCTTGCGCCATCGCTTGGTCGTTCGCTGCTGCGTGGCCGGTAAGCTGCATCGCTCCGGTCGTTGGTTTTACAACAAAACGGTTGTGACACCCGGCGAACGGCGGCTTTCCATCCTGTCACGGCCGAAAGCTTTTCGGGCGCTATTGCCCAACCTCGGTCATTCCCGTCTTCCCGGCTTCACACCCTATAGCAAGACATCGAACCCGTGGATCAGCAGCCCGACCAGCCCGCCTACAATCGTGCCGTTAATCCGGATAAATTGCAGGTCGCGCCCTACCGCATTCTCCAGCCGCCGTGTGATCGTCCCCGCATCCCAGCCATGCACCGTTTCGGAGACCAGCCGGACAATCGAGTCGCCATAATCAGCCGCCGTGCCCACTGCCGCGCGGCGCACGAAACGATTAATCGTGGAGCCCAGCCGGACATCTTCCTGCAATGTAGTGCCAAGTTGTTGCAGTGCTTCGCCCAACTTCCCTTTGCGCCCGCGGCCGGGCTCGCGCGCAATCCGTAACAGGCTGCCGCGTGCCGATTCCCACAAGCCGTCGAGCCAGCGTTGCATCGCAGGATTGTCGATCATCTCCAGCTTGAACGTCTCGACCCGGACGCGCATCTGATCATCAAATTGTAAATCAAAGGCGAGTTTGGCGAGGCCTTCCTCTGCCTTGGCGCGCAACGAATGGCCGGGGTCTTCGGCCATGTCGAACAGCATTTGATCAAGCCCGTCGATAATCTTGTTGGCGAGTGTCTCGTCAAGCCCGGTCCAGCGCATGATTGATCCGGCGCGCTCATGCACCATCGCGCGGATCATCGGCTCGTTGGCGCTCAAGGTCCTGCCAGCCCAATGGATGATGCCATTCAGCAGCGGCAAATGCCGGTCCTTGGCGATGGCTGCCTCAAGCGCTTGTCCAAGCAGCGGGGCGATATCAAGCCCGCGTAGCCGCTGCCCGATGGTTGATTTCACCATGCCGCCGAGCCGCTTCTGGTCAAACGCCTCAAGCAGATCTGCCGCAAGCCGAGACGCACCGCGCTGAAGCCGACCATCGCCGCCCGACGGACTGGTTAGCCACCGCCCGACAGAGGAAGCGAGGTCAACGCGGCGCATCCGGCGCGCGACGACACCGGGGATAAGGAAATTATCGCGCAGGAAGGCGGCCAGCGTGTCGCCGATCCGGTCCTTATTGCGCGGCACGATTGCGGTGTGCGGGATCGGGAGGCCAAGCGGGTGGCGGAACAGCGCGGTTACGGCAAACCAGTCGGCCAGCCCACCGACCATTGCGGCCTCGGCAAAAGCGCGGACAAAGCCATAAGCCGGGTGGACGGCGTCCATCGACCGCGCAAAAAGATACACCATTGCCATCACCACCAACAGCCCGGTTGCGGTCCACCGCATCTGCACCAAAGCGGCAGGGGGTGGTTCAATCCGGGCAGTGCTGGCGAACAGGGTCATTCTCCACGACTGCCCTGCCTGCGGGCGAGCACTTCTGCCAGAAAACTCACTCGGCGGGCTGCGGTTCCCCGTCACCGGGTCGATAGGTGATCGGTGCGCGTGGCCCTTCGACAACCGGCTTGGGGCCACCCGGCAGCTGGTCGATCACGGGCACGCCATCATCGCCGGGGCGATAGGTCAGCAGACGACGGCTGAGCCGCGGCCCGATCCATTGTTCCAGGCCAACCGCAAGACTGAAGCTGGCCGGCACGATAACAAGCGTCAGGATCGTCGAGAGGATCAGTCCGCCGATCACCGTCACGCCCATCGGCGCGCGCCAGCTGCCGTCACCTGTCAGTGACAGCGCAATCGGCACCATGCCTGCAACCATCGCGACGGTGGTCATCACAATTGGCTGGGCGCGCTTGTGGCCCGCATCAAGAATCGCAACGGTCTTATCGACACCCTTTTGCATCTCCTCGAGTGCGAAATCGACGAGCAGGATCGAGTTTTTGGCGACAATACCAAGCAGCATCAGCAAGCCAATAAACACGGGCATCGATACAGCGTCTCCCGTCATGCGGATGGCAATCGCGCTGCCGAGCGGGGCCAGCGCAAGCGAACCCATGTTAACCAGCGGCGGCATCACCCGCTTGTAAAGCAACACAAGCACCGCAAACACCATCAAGATACCGGCGACAACCGCGGTGGCGAAGTTCGTGAGCAATTCGCCCTGCCACTTCGCCTCGCCGACCGTCAGCTGCGCGACACCCGACGGAAGGTTCGCCAGTGCGGGGAGCTTGTTAATCTTGGGCATGGCATCGCCGGTGACAAGGCCGGGCGCGAGATCGGCACCAATGGTAACGCGGCGCGTCTGGTTGGTCCGTTCAATGCGTGTCGGGCCAGCGCCAAAGCCGATATCAGCGATGATCTTGAGCGGCACTGATCCCCCGGTTGCGGTGGGGACGGGCAGATTCTCAATGGTCGAAAGACTGCGCCGCGCGCTTTCATCAAGCGCCACCCTGATCGGTACCTGGCGGTCCGACAGTGAGAAACGCGCAGCGTTCTGATCAATATCACCCAAGGTGGCGATACGGATCGCCTGGCTCAGCGCCGATGTGGTCACGCCCAGGCTGGCGGCTATATCCATGCGGGGCTTGATGGTGATTTCCGGTCGTTGCAGATCGCCATTCACGCGAGGCGCGCGCACTTCCGGCAAGTTCGACATTTGCTCGACCAGATCATTGGCAACCTTGGTCAACTGCGCAGGATCGCTGCCGCCAAGCGTGATGGTGATGTCGCGTCCGGAACTGCCACCGCCGCCGCCGCCCTGCGACTGGAAATTGACCCGCGCGTCGGCAATCTGCGAAAGGGCAGGCGCAAAAGCCCGCTCAAATTCAACACTGCTGCGCTCGCGGTCACGTTTCAGGGTGATAAAGACGCTGGCACTGCCGACCTGGATATTGCTGAAGGCGGCAGCCACATCGGGCGCCGGCCGGATGATCGCCGCCACTTGTTCGGTGACTGCCTTGGTCTGCTCAAGCGTCGTTCCTGGTGCCATTTGAATTCGGATGCGGCTGAAATCGGTATTGATCGTCGGCTGGAAAGCAAGCGGGATCGGCTTGATAATGCCGGGCAGACCGGCAAAGGCAACGATCATCAGCAGAAACGACAGCCCGCCAAGGCCAACCGTCTTCCAACGGTTCAGCAGCGACCAGCGCAGCGCGACCATATAGACGTCCATCAGCCAGCCCTCGCCATGTTCAGCGGTGCCCTTGGCTTTCAGGAAATAGGCCGCCATCATTGGCGTAATCAATCGCGCGACGCCAAGGCTCAGCAGTACAGCGACAACCACGGTCAGCCCGAAATTCTTGAAAAACTGACCCGAAATGCCCGGCATCAGACCGACGGGCAGGAACACCGCGACGATGGACATGGTGGTGGCGAGCACGGCCAAACCGATTTCATCAGCTGCGTCGATCGATGCCTGATAGGCGGATTTGCCCATCCGCATATGTCTCACAATATTTTCAATCTCCACGATCGCGTCATCGACGAGCACCCCGGCCACCAGGCTCAGCGCGAGCAAGCTCAGGAAGTTGAGTGTAAAGCCGAGCTGATCCATGAAGAAAAAAGCAGGGATTGCGGACAGCGGGATCGCAATCGAGGAAATGATCGTGGCGCGCCAGTCACGAAGGAAAATGAACACAACGAGGACGGCCAGAATGGCCCCCTCAAACATCGCTTCAAGCGCGGAATGATACTGCGCCTTGGTGTAGTCAACGCTTGTAAACAGCTGAGTGTATTTAACCTTGGGGTTCTTTGCCTCAAGATCCTTCAATACTTTTACCGACTCGTCGTAAACTGCAACGTCAGATGCGCCCTTTGAACGCTCAATGCTAAACGCCAAAACCTGGCGGCCATCCATCAGCGCGACCGAACGCTGCTCTGCATACAGGTCCTTGACCTGCGCCACATCGGTCAGTTTGATTGTGCGGTTGCCGCCGATTGCAAGCTGGGTCTCGCCCAGTTGATTAGCGGTTGCAGCATTGCCCATCACACGGACAGATTGTTCTGAACCCGCAATCTCAGCGCGACCGCCCGCGGCGTCCAAATTGGTCTGGCGCAGCTGTTGATTGACTTGAACCGCTGTCAGTCCAAATGACTGGAGTTTGACCGGATCAAGAATGACGCGAATTTCGCGCTTTACGCCGCCGTTACGGCTGACGGCGGCCATTCCAGGGATCGCCAGCAGTCGTTTGGCGACGGTGTCATCGACAAACCAGCTTAACCCCTCAAGCGTCATGTCGGTTGTAGAGGCCGAGAAATAAGCAATTTCTCCGCCGGAAATATCGACCCGCTGCACCTGTGGCTCAAGGATGCCGTCGGGCAGATCGCCCCGGATTTGGGCGATGGCATTGCGCACATCATTGACCGCCCGGTCAATCGGAGTGCCGATCGCAAATTGTACGAACGTCCGGCTCGTTCCTTCGCTGATTGTCGAGTTGATTTCGTCGATCCCGGCAATGCTCCGCACGGCTGATTCCACCCTTTGGGTGATCTGCTTTTCAAGCTCGCTTGGCGCAGCGCCCGGCTGGGAAACAACGATCTCTGCTGCCGGAAAATCAATATCGGGGCTATCGTTGACGTCCATGGTCATGAACGAGACGATCCCCGCAATCGTCAGTGCAATGAACAAAACGATGGGTGGCACCGGGTTCCGGATTGCCCAGGCAGAGATGTTGCGAAAGCCCATGATCGATCAGCCCTGCTTCTTGTCGGTGACGGGCTTTACTTTTTGCCCGGGATTCAGGAACGCGCCTGCTGCTACCACAACGCGTTCCGAACCGGTAAGGCCCTCAGCGATGGCCACGCCAAGATCGGATACCTGGCCGACTTTCACCGAACGACGCACCGCCTGATTCTTGTTGTCGATAACGTAAACATAATTGCCCTTGTCGTCGCTCTGCACGGCAGACTGCGGCAACAGGGGCACCTGCGACACGCCTGCCGTGATCGTCGCTGCAGCGAAACCGCCGGGTCGCAGCGCGGCATTATAACCCAGCGCGATCCTGGCAACACCCTGCCGCGTCTGAGGGTCGATCACGGGGGAAACCTGCCATACGCGACCGCTAAAGGTTCGGTCGCTGCCGACAGGCGTGACCTCAGCGGTAACGCCGACGCGCATCGCAGCCAGTTCACCTTCGCCCATCGCCGCGCGGAGCTCAAGTTCGCCGCCCTTTGCCATCCGGAACAACACGCCCGATCCTGCACTCACGATCTGCCCGGGTTCAACGCTGCGGGTAAGGACAAGCCCGGCTGCCGGGGCGCGAATGTCGAGACGACCATTGCGCGCCAGGGTTTCGGACAATTGCGCTTTGGCAACCCGCACCCGTGCCACTGCTGCATCGCGGGTCGCGGTGCGACGATCAACATCGGCCTTCGAGATGAAGCCGCGTTCGACCAGCGGCGCGGCGCGATCAAGTTCGGCCTGTGCCAGCCTTGAATCGGATTGTGCCACGCTGATCTGCGCTGCCAGAGACTGACCCGTCTGTACCTGGACCGAGCGGTCAATCAAGGCGAGCACCTGTCCGGCCCGGACCCAATCACCCGGTTGCACGAGCACACGGGTGATAAGGCCGCCTTCGCCAGCTACACCCACTGGCATATCAACGCGCGCTGCGATCGACCCGGTTGTAGAAATTAGCCGGTCAACATTTTGCCGACCAGGCACGGCCACCGTAACGATCGGCACTTGCTTGCCACCGCCTTCAAAAGGCTCGGCGGATTTCTGGCCAACGCCAAAGGCCCAGGCGGCGATCGCCAGAATAACGACAAGGGCGATCGCCCCGATGATCCAGAAACGGCGATTGGGCGCACTCGCGCCTTCCCCGCTGAGCGCCAGGCGCTCGTTATTGCCAATCGTTCCCGCTTCGTAATTCATCTGATTCACTCTCGCGTACCGGCTTGCGCCGCCCTGTATGTGCTGGGCTGTATTAGATTAATATAGCACCGACCTCAAGAGGTCGTCTAAGGATGCCGGCACATGGCGATTTTTTGTTGGGTTCGCAAGGGTAGATGGGCGATGCGCGATGCGAAAATCTTTCTCGAATCAAGCATTTTAACAAAGAACGTTGGCGCGCCTGCCCGCCGCCCACGCGCCACGGCGGACGCGGTTCGGTTGATTACCGTGCAATATTTGGCGGATTTAACTGCGGCTTAAACGGCCAGCAATGACTCGGGATAGCAAGCGGGTAGCGGCGTAGCGGCGTTGTCCGGCGCGGGGCGGCAGCGCTCCTTGGGCAGGGTGATGATCGACACCATGATCGCTGACCCGCCCAGCGCATAGCAAGCACCCGGCAGCATCACGGATGGGTCTGTTCAGCCGCCCCAGCCAAAAGCCGTGATAATCAACCCCGATTTCCCGACAGTCATGTTGAATTTGCGGCTCCGGCGGGGCGGTGCCACGCCGTCGTGATCAGTCGCGCGGCGAAGTGGATGGGGCTAGGGATGGAGTAGAGGAAGGAGCCGAGGATGGGGCCGACGATGAGGCTGGTCGGCCATTGTGGACAGCCTTCAATATCTCTGCTGACGCTCGTAAAGCGAACGATAATGCTGGATGCGGGTAACCCGCAGGCCAGGCATGCCGGATCGGTCAATCGCGCGCTGCCAGCCGGCAAACTCTTCAACTGTCAGGTTGTAGCGTGCGCAGACCTCATCAACATTCAGCAGGCCACCATTGACTGCTGCGACGACCTCTGCCTTGCGCCGGACGACCCAACGGGTTGTGCCGGGAGGCGGCAGCGAGTCTACCGTTAGCGGCTCCCCGAGCGGACCGATTACCTTTGCGGGACGAATTTTCTGGTTCTCGATCATTGTCAACCTCGATCGGGGCGGGGGCCCCCTAAAACTGTATAACGACCGTTAGCGGCCGTACTTGAACATCGATTGAAGCGGCGCGGTAAACGGCGTCTTCATTCTTCGCGCCACGCGGTGATCATGGCGGCGACGGGTCGGTTGAAAGCACCCTGCGCCGAATCGAGCAGGCGTTCGGGACGTTTGGTGACGCGCTGACGCGCATTCAGAACGGCTGTGGCGCTGCTCGCTTGCCGGGCGGCGACGCCCACAAGAATCACCCCCAGATCAGGCGGACGATGCGCAATGCTGGCGTCATGTTCGAAACGGGAAAAGTTCAAATCCACCAAACGGCTTTCATCAACGACTCATAATCAACCAATTATAGCGAATCGATCTGAAGACCCGGTAAAGTGGATCGAAATTTGTTTGGGCGCTCATCGGCTTTTGCATGCGCGCGCCAAAGGCAGTATCGGCCACGCATGATAGACGCAGATTTTCAACTTGGGCCCGATATTGCGGCTAAGCGTATCGTGGTCGCGATGTCCGGCGGGGTAGACAGCTCGGTCGTTGCCGCGCTTGCGGTGCAGACCGGGGCGGAGGTGATCGGCATCACGCTCCAGCTTTATGATCATGGCGAGGCCGTCGGGCGCGCGGGCAGTTGCTGTGCGGGGCGCGATATCCGCGATGCGCGCGCGGTCTGTGATCGGCTGGGGATTGCGCATTATGTTTTTGATCATGAAAGCAGCTTTCGCGATCAGGTGATTGATGATTTTGCCGACGAATACCTCGCTGGTCGCACCCCCATCCCTTGCATTAAGTGCAATATGGGGCCGAAATTCACTGATCTGTTCAAGCTGGCGCGCGATCTGGGCGCGGATTGTCTGGCGACGGGGCATTATGTCCGCCGTATTCAGGGGCCAGCCGGGCCGGAACTCCACCGCGCGATCGATCCTGCGCGCGACCAGAGCTATTTCTTGTTCGCCACTACAGCAGCCCAGCTTGATTATCTGCGCTTTCCGCTCGGCGGCATGCCCAAGGCGCGGGTGCGCGAGATTGCAGCCGAACTCGGGCTGGGGGTGGCCGCCAAACCCGACAGCCAGGACATCTGCTTCGTGCCCGATGGCGATTATGCCCGTCTCGTCAAAAAACTACGGCCGGATGCCGATACCAGCGGCGCGATTGTTGATGAGTTTGGCGTCACGCTTGGCCAGCATCGCGGGCTCATCCATTTCACTGTCGGCCAGCGGCGCGGGCTGGAAATTGGTGGCACACCCGAGCCGCTCTACGTGATCCGGCTCGAGCCTGAAACCAGCCGGGTTGTGGTCGGGCCAAAACGCGCCCTGGCAGTGGCTTCGGCGCGATTGGCAGCGATTAACTGGCTCGGTGGCAATGCAGATGGACCAGTAACCGCCAAGGTGCGTTCGCTCGCCAAGCCGGTGTCCGCGCGGTTGGAAGGTGGCCGACTCAGGTTCGACGTGCCTGAATTTGGCGTTGCTCCAGGCCAGGCGGCGGTCATTTATGCAGGCGACCGGGTGCTCGGCGGCGGCTGGATTGCTGACACCGAGCGGGCAGCGGCGGCGCTCGCGGCTTAGCAAAGGCTGCCTTCCGGTAGCGGGAACTCAGAGCCCTGGTGCCCCCCTTACTCGTTAAACGCGACATGATCCGGGGCGCCACTTCTTCGAGGCAGCCATGAGATGCCCGTGGCTCGGGGTTGTTGGCAGCGCCAATTACCCCTCATTT
Organism: Sphingomonadales bacterium; assembly: GCA_038316685.1. GTDB lineage: Bacteria > Pseudomonadota > Alphaproteobacteria > Sphingomonadales > Sphingomonadaceae > Sphingomonas. The sequence goes on along the minus strand of JBBQAU010000083.1, from coordinate 297 downwards.
CGAGTGACCTAAACTCAATGCGTCTTTAACGGCGTCCCGGTGAACGGCGTCGCCTGACACCCCAGCACCGGATCAAATCGCACTGCGCGTGATGCCAGCAGCGGGACAGAGGCGGTCACCGTTTTAGTGGTGGGATCATCGGTTAAGCCGATCATTTCCATACCGGGCTCAAAATCCTTGTAGCAGCTTTGAAGATCGCGATTGCCGATATAGCGGCAGGCACACGCCACGCGCGCGCCATAGCCAACGCCCAGTTCAATCATCGGCGTGATCGACCGCGCGTAAAGCCAGCCGCCA
>JBBQAU010000082.1:0-9723 GCA_038316685.1 Sphingomonadales bacterium | reverse complement strand
TCGACCGGCACCTTCAAAAACTTGATGCCCTGCCGCGCGACAAAATCGAGCCGGAAGCCCGGAAGTTCAAACACGTCTGGCTGTCCAGCCCCGCCGCGCAGCGATGCCCGTCGGCTGGCATAGCTCAGCAGGAAGGTTTGCTGCGACAGGTTTGATGTATCTTCCAGGCCGATCTCAAGATTGGCAAGGTGATCGGACTGGCCGGTGAGCGGGGCGCCATTGCGGAAAAAGTCGCTCGCCCGTGTCGCGCCTGACGCAAACACCCGTGCCGGATCGTCCGCCGACACGTTGATCGCCGATTTTGTAAAAGTGTAGTTGGCAATCAGGACGGCACGACGCGACGCGAAAAATTTCGAGCCGCCGAACAAATCGTCGAGCGGGATAAATCTTTGCACCTCGATTTCACCGCCATAAAGATCGGCGCTGGGTGCGTTGGCGAAACTTCCGAGGACGGCGTTGTCGCTGAAGGCAACAAAGGCCTCAATTGGCTTGTCGATTTTCTTGTAAAAGCCCGCAACCGCAATCCGCTGATCGCGTGCAAAATACCATTCATACCGCGCCTCGGCATTGAGCAGCTGTGAGTCCTCAAGAAGCGGGTTGCCGCGATAGAGACGGTTATTGTCCGGATCGAAATAGTTCTGAAAGATCAATTCACGAAACTGCGGACGAGCGATCGTCTGCGAACCGCTCAGGCGTAACTGCATTTCAGGTGTCAGCTGATAGGTGAGCGTCGCGGTGGGCAGGAAGTAATCGCGGTTGATGTTGGTGTTTGCAGCGGAGACGGCGGCGACCCGGAACACCTGCACCGAACGAACACTCTGCGCGCCAGATTCAAAGCGCACCCCGATATCAATGTTCAGATCATTGGTGATCTGCGCTTGCAGGCGGGCATAGGCGGCCTGGGTGACCAGCGTTGAGCCGAACACGGGATTGCCCTCGTTGGTGTCAACAAGATTGATGTTGAAGGCTCGGACGAGCGCAGGCTGGAGCAGCAGATCAGGGCGGAGTAGCCCTGCACCCTGAGGGAGATTTCGAGCCAGGAACAGGAATTCGCGGCGTTCTGTCGTGCGGAAGGTATCCTGATACGCATAACCGATCGATGCAATCAGGCCTGGCTTGAGTTTGTAGCTAAGGTCCCAGCTGAACGAGAAGAGATTTTCACGCAGGAATGAATAGGCGGTCCCCGCCGAGCCGCTCAGCCCGTTGTTGAGATTGTTGATGAACTGACCACCAAAGGGATCGGACGCTGCGTTGCTGCGAAAATACTCAAAGCTCAGTTCATTGGGGGCCTCGCGCCGTGAATTGGCGTAGCTGCCACGAACGTCCAGGCTGAGCTTGTCAGTCAGTTTGAACTCACCGACAAGCTGCGTATCGATGAGCTGACGTTCAAACCAGGCGGTATCCTGCTGCAACAGCGTGGCGGTGGTCGATGTTGTTGCGCGGGTGCCGACGCCAAGCCGCGCCTGCTTCAGCGTGTCGCGGATGTAAAGCGTCGTCCAACGAACCTTGTTATCACCAAAATCAAGACTGGCACCAATAAGGCCATCGACGACGATTCGGTTGTCGGTAATGACGCGCTGGAAATCGAGCTCCCGCAGCGACAGATCACGCGTTGAGGCGGTCTGTTGCAGCGTATCGCGGGTTTGCCATTTGTTGCTAAACCCGACGGTGGCAATCACACCAATCGTGGCGTCGCCATCCAACTCCCATGATTTACCTCCCGTAACCGTTCCGGAAAAATTGGGCGGCAGTGCCGTGTTGCGCTGGACGATGCCATTGCGGCCATCGACAAGCTGCGATGCGATTGCCTGTGTATTGACACCGCCAGCGCTGATCCGGTCGCCGCTGTTGAGGAAAGTCTGCAACGCCGCGGGAAGATTACGCTGGCCATTATCAAAGCCGGTCCAGTCGCTTGCGCTGCCGAAATAGGTGTAGCCAAGCTGGCCTGTGGTGGCCGTATTACCGCTGATGTTAGTGCTGACGGTCAAAAAGCCGTCTTTGGGCACTGATTTAGTGGTCAGGTTGATGACGCCGCCGCCAAATTCGCCCGGGAAGTTGGCAGAATAGGTCTTCTGCACGTAAGATGACGCGATGACGCTCGTCGGGAAGACGTCGAGCGGTACCACACGACGAAGCGGCTCAGGGCTGGGGAGCGGCGAACCATTGAGCAATGCGAGCGAATAGCGATCACCCAGTCCGCGAACATACACAAAACCACCGGTCACGACGCTGAGGCCAGTCACCCGGCTCAAAGCACCGGCGATATCGCCTTCACCCGTGCGAGCGATATCTTCGCTTGAAAGAACCGAAACGACCTGGGGGGAAGTCCGCGTGATGTTAGAATTACGACGACCAACGACGACGATCTGATCATTGCCGCCGGGCACAGACACTTCTGGAGCAACTTCTGGCTCTTCAGGCGCGGGTTCCGCCTGCGGTGCTTCTGCAGGTGCCGCCGACCCTACAGGGGCCGTCGGTGGCGTTTGTGGTCCGGTAGGACCAGGCGCGGTCTGCGCCCAAGCGTTGACCGGTGCGACCAGCGCGGTGGAAATAAGCAGCAAGCGCACCAGCGCCAATGGCCTCGACATCGTAAACCCCCTTGTCAAATTCCAATAAGGGCGGGTGGCAGCCCTTCAGCCGCGACCCGCCCAAAGGTTACCTGCTTCGCATCAAGTCGTTGGAAGCGAGGTGCAAAGGCCGGTATTGCCAGTACCGAAATCGGCGGTCGCACTGTTGCAGGTCCAGGTGCGAAACCACATGTCAGTCGCGTCGCGGACAGCGCCGATATAGGTCGTTGCCGTGAAGAACGCCGTCTGGCTGCCCAAGCCGCCGGTCGCCGACGGGATGCCCGAAGCCGCATGCAGGGCGGTCGCATTGAACACCGGCACTGCTGTTTCACTCGCGCCGTTGATAAAGCCGCCGGTCAACGTCGGCGTGAAGGTTGCGCTGTTGCCGTTTGCGCCCGCACCAAACAGCGTTGTCACATCGGCATTGGTTGGGCCGTTGACACCGAGGAACGGTGTTGCTGCAGCGCACTGCATAACAACCGAACGAAAGATCGGCGCGCCAAGTTCATCAATTGCCGGGGCTGCGGTGGTCGAAGCGGTCTGCGCGCGGCTGATGCGCAGGCACGATGACGAAAGCGGTGCGGAAACGACCCCGTTCAGTAACGTATAGTCCGTGCCGCCGCGCAGCAGCATCGCGGAGAGCGCCGAGGTATTGTTGACGCGGTGCAGGAAGGTGAAGTTTGAAACGATCACATTCTGACGTGGGGTATTGCCATCAAGCGCGTTATCCGAATCGGCTTCGATAATTGCGTCAGTGCCGCGGGCTTCGCTGCCCGCACGCTGCGCAATGATGACGAACTGAAAGTTCGCCTTTACGCCTGTATCGGTGTCAAGATTGTCGTCTTCTGCGCCAACCGAGATGAAGTTGCGCATGTTGACGCGACCACCGAAGAATTCAGCGCCATCGTCTGAGCTGTTGAACGACATGATATTATCAAGGATTGTGCCGCTCCCTATCGCAGAGGTTGTGAGCGACTGCAATTCGCTATTCGCTGAAAGGATGAAGCCCGAATAACGGATCTGGACGAAGCTCATCCGGCCGCTGCTCTCGGTATTGTTGGCACCGCCATAGACGGCGGGATCAATTGCACCTTCCGTCTGACGTTCGCATGCGACAGTCCCGGGGGTTGCGCCGGGGGCAATACAATCGGTAGTCTGGGCGCGGCCCATGAGCACAACGCCACCCCATTGACCCGAAGAACTGTCGGTATTCAAACCAAGGATATTGTCACGGCTGGTAAAGATGATTGGCAGGGCGGCGGTGCCCACAGCCTGGATCGAATTGCCACGATTAACCGCGAGCCATGAAACGCCCGTGCCGCCATAAACGATAACGCCCGGGTCAACCGTTAGCACAACGTTGGATGTGCCCGTGGTTGCCGGACCCCGATCAGTGCCAACATCAACGCGACCGGCCATTTGATATACCAGCCCGCGGATGCGCGTCAGTTGGCTGCTGCGTGTGAACAGTGTTGGCAGCGTGCAGATACGATATTCGCCAGTTGGCCCGCTGATCGTGCCAGCGTTCGTCAACCCTGCTGGGTCGGCAATCGTCGGGCAACCCGTAGCTGGCGTGATCAGCGCAATGGTTGGCGTTGGCGTTGGGGTCGGCGTTGGCGTTGGTGCTGGCGTTATGTTGTTGATCGTCACATTCCCGCCGGTGCCGGGGGATGCAATATCGGTTGCGCCGCAGCCGCTCAACGCAACGACCGATGTGGTCGCAATAAGCATGCGACGTACGTTCAAATTCATCATTTCCCTGTCTCCAGCGTTTTTTGACCGACGTTTGGGTCGTTGCCTCAACGATTTTTTAACGAGTCGGTTGCCCCCTCGCGTCATCGTCGAGCGGGGCTTTAGGAAGCTGAAGTTACAGCGCGATGATTTATTGATGACATTTACAAGGCATTAATATTGCCGAAATGTGTCAAAAGACGCGGCGCAAGGCGTGGGCGGGGTCAACCCCAAGGGTGCTGACGAAACCATTTTGTGAGAACATATTTTGTGCCTGCGCGCACTTTCATGCCGTGATGCAACGTCGCGGGGTTGGGCGACCCATCGGGCCGCAGATTATTCCAGACCAGCAGCTTGCCGGTTTCGGGCTGAATGATCTTGTCGATGGTCTTGAAGCGGGTGGCGCCGCCAGCGTCGGGTGCATTGAGATAGATCATCGCCGTCCAGGTGCGTTGCCCGGCGATGCTGCAAAATTTATCATAGTCGTCGCCGGTCGGCTCAAAATAGTCGGTATGTTGTTTGAATTCCTGGCCCACCGCATACCGTTGGCCCTGTAACGGTTCGCCGTGGGTGGGGTCCAGATTCATCAACTGCGTGATTCGACCATCGACGATTTGAGCCAGCGGTTCCTCGAACCGAAAATCGCATGTCTCGCTCGTTCGAAAGGTTGGATCGCCGTTCGAATCGGAGATGGTCGATGGCCTGCGCTCAGCATCAACGCGGTTGATCAGTTCGGCGCAGAGATTGGCATCCAGAAAGCCGCGCCGGATAAACAGCGTCAGCTTTGGGTTGGGGACGCGTTGTATGCCGGGTTCGGCAGTCAGCCGGGCAACGACGCCTTCGGATGGGTGACCCGAAACGAAGCCGAATTGATTGTCATATTCATAGATTCGATCGGTCATGGAGCGGGTCATGCCAAAGCGGTTCGCGCGAATCCAGCCTCATAGCGATGTTGTCAGCTTTCCGAAAAGCTTCACGATGACGTCCTATTTCTGTAACATTCGATCCGTAGCGACAAAAGGGCGAGGGAAAAACGATCATGCGCCTTGATTATGAAACACGCGGCCGGGCGCTGCTGGAGCGATTGCCGCTGCGTTCATTGTATCTTTTTGCCGAAATCCTGATCATTGGCCTGATTGTTTTGCAGCTGGTTCGGCTGATTTGGACGGTTTTTCTGCCGCTGGCACCGCTTGGGATGGGGCGCATGGTGTCTGCATCCGCAGTCACGCCGGATATTTTACGCAATTTTGATCCGTTTTTTCGGTTGGAGGCGACAACGCCCGGAGCAACGGCGGTCGTCACACCGCTGCAACTGGTGTTGTTTGGCACCCGAATCGATGAAGCGATGGGGCGGGGATCAGCGATTATCGCAACGCCCGATGGGGTGCAGAACAGTTATGCGGTGGGTGAGGAGATCATGCCGGGTGTGAAGCTGAAACAAGTCGCTTTTGATCATGTCACCCTGACGCGGGGCGGGGCAGACGAGGATTTGTTTATCGATCAGTCGACAGGTGCTCTTCCAGACCCGGCAGGCCTGGCAGGGCCAGCCCCGGCGGGGGGCGCGCAGACGAGCCTGGCGGCGCTTCCCGCGCGCGCGGGCGTTTCACTGGGGCAGATGAAAGCCGAAATCGGTTTCATTCCAAGGATAGATGGGGGCAGGGTAACCGGGCTGGTCGTCAGGCCGCAGGGCTCGGGCGGGGTATTCCGCCAGGTTGGGCTGAAAGAAGGGGACGTTTTGACACAAATTGGGGGCCGACCGGTGACGGGACAAAACGACATTGATGGACTTGCCGTCCAGTTCGCTAATGGCGGCAATATCTCGCTGACGGTGGAACGCGGAGCGGAGGTGCTGCCGCTGGTGATCACGGTGTCGGGCAAATGAGGCGACTGGTTGCACGGACCGCGATTGTGCTCACGCTGGCAAGCCCGCTGGCAGCGCAGACGACGCTCAACGTCCGCGATGCCGATATTCGCGCCTTCATTGCCGATGCGGCTAGGGTGACGGGACGGACCTTCATCATCGACAACCGCGTTCAGGGCAAGGTGACCGTGGTCACGGATCGGGCTTTATCGCGATCTGAGTATTTTGAGATATTCCTGTCAACGCTGCGCGCCAATGGGTTGATCGCGGTCCCAACCGCGAATGGCGCTTTCCGTATTCAGCCGGTGGATGGTGCGACGTCCCAACCCGGCCGGGTTGGCGATTCGGCGGCGTCTGCCCGCAACAGCTTTGTGACCGAGGTGATCCGGCTGCGCTCGATTGATGCAAGCTCGGCGGTTGATACGGTGCGCGGTCTGGTCAGCGCGCAAGGCTCTGCCACCGCGAACCGGGCAGGTAATTCGATTGTTGTGGTCGATTTTGCCGACAATGTCCGCCGGGTGCGCGAAGTCATCCGCCGGATCGATCTCGACAGCGCCGCGACAAAAATCGTGGCCTTGAAAAATGCTGGGGCGCGCGAGATTGCGACCGCTTTGCAATCGCTGGTCGGGACAGGTGCGGGCGGCGCGGGCCAACCGGCGGCGGTCTCGGTCGTTGCAATTACCAGCTCGAATGCGATTGCGTTGCGCGGCGATCCGGCGACGGTCAGACGATTGGCGGAGATCGCAAAGGATCTTGATCAGCGCGCGTCGCTCAGCACCGAGATCAAGGTCATCTTTCTGCAATTTGCCGATGCCAGCCAATTGCTGCCGGTATTGCAGCAGCTTGTCGGGCAACAGCCGAGCGAGGCTCCGCAGCAATCGCAATTGTCGCAGCTGAGCGGCGGCGCGGGCGCAGGCGCCAATGCGCGATCGGTTGTGCCGCCGCAAAACAGCGCGCCAAGCCCGTCGGGCGGCGGCGGCGGCGGGGGTGGCACGGGTCAGCCAGCGATTGTCGCTGAAGGTGGGCGTACAGCGGCTGTCGTCACGCGCTTTTCGGGCGCAAACGCGATCGTCATTGCCGCCCCAGCGGAAGTGCAGCGGCAGTTGGCAGAGGTCATCCGCCAGCTCGATACCCGCCGCGAGCAGGTGCTCGTCGAGGCAATTATCGCCGAAGTATCGGATGCGACCGCGACAAGGCTTGGCTTCCAGTTCCTGATCGGCAGCCTGGGTAACAGCGGCCTTCCGATCGCAACCACAACCTTTTCCAACACCGCGCCCAACCTGCTTCAGGTGGCGGGCGCTATTGGTGCGCGCCAGCTGAACACGACAACGACAACGGTGAATGGCACCACGACGGTGACGGCGACCAACAGCGGGATCAGTGATCAGCTGGCACAAGCGGCGATCGGCTCGATCCTTGGTTCAGCGGGTGGTTTTGGCGGCATCGCAACACAAATTGGCCGCGACGGGATATTCGGCGGTATCATCAATGCGTTGAAATCCGACACGACGTCGAACCTGCTTCAGGCGCCGCATGTCATCACGCTCGACAACCAGCCTGCGCGGATATTGGTCGGGCAGGAAGTGCCGGTGACGACGGGACAGGCGCTCAGTCAGAATTTCGACAACGCTTTTCGCACCGTCCAGCGCGAAAATGTCGGCATCCAGCTGGAGGTGCGGCCGCAGGTCAATTCGAGCGGGACGATCAAGCTGTTCCTCCATCAGCAAGTGAGCTCGATTGCAGGGCCGGTCTCGCAGGATAACAGCGACCTGATCCTCAACAAGCGTGAGGTTGAGACCACGCTGACGGTCGATGACGGGCAGATCGCGGTGATCGGTGGCTTGCTTGATGACAATGAGCGTCGCACGTTGGAGAAAGTGCCGTTTTTTGGCGATATTCCAGCGCTCGGCCAACTTTTCCGGTCAAAGGGGAGGGCGCGTACGAAGACCAATTTGATGATCTTCATCCGCCCGACGATCCTGCGGACCGCCGAGGACAGTCGTCGCGTGGCCGAGCAGCGCTATGGCTATGTGCGGCTGCAACAGGGGCTTAATCACCCTGAAGCAGAGCCGAGCATCGATCAGCTGTTGCGCGATTATATGGGGGCAAGCCCGCCGTTGCCGCCGGCCCCTGCGGCGGGCAGCATCGAAGACCCAAGGATCAACGTCCCGATTGAGCGGCGCTCATCGCAACCCATCAGACCGGTGGAGCCTGCGTCGAAATGAGCGAATTGCATCTGGAATCTATCGATGTCACGACCGCGCTCGCTGCTGAGGCGGCTGCGCTGCCCGAGCCGGTTGTGGTCATTCCCTACGGCTTTGCGCGGCGGTTCGGCGTGGTGCTTGATCCGGGAAGCGAGGGGCATTTCTCGGTATCGATGCGCGAGGGCAGCGATCCCAAGGTGTTGCTTGAACTGCGCCGTCATCTCGCGCGCCCGTTTGATGTCGGCTTTGTATCGGCGGAGGAGTTCGACCGGTTGCTGTCGGAACGCTATGCAATGGACGGTCAGGCGGCGGCGGCGGCGGCGGGATCGCTCGGGCTGGGCGATGAGCTTGATATGCTGGCGGGTAATCTGCCGACGGCGGAGGATTTGCTTGATACCGCAGACGATGCACCCGCGATCCGGCTGATCAACGGGATCATCGCTGATGCCGCGCGCAATGGCGTGTCGGACATTCATATCGAACCTTATGAAACGGGGCTGGTCGTGCGGATGCGCATTGATGGCGTGCTGCGCGAGACATTGCGCATGCCAGCGCATGTCGCCCCCGTCGTCGTCAGCCGGATCAAGGTGATGGCGCGGCTCGATATTGCCGAGCGCCGCATCCCGCAGGATGGCCGGATGGGGCTGTCGCTGGCAGGCAAGTTGCTTGATGTCCGCGTCTCAACGCTGCCAAGCCGGGCAGGGGAACGCGTGGTGCTGCGTATTCTCGATAAGGATAATGCCGGGATCGATCTCGATGTGCTCGGCATGGGCCCGGCGATCAATGTGATGTTGCGCGGGGCGATCAACGAACCCAACGGCATTGTGCTCGTCACCGGGCCGACCGGATCGGGCAAGACGACAACGCTTTACGCAGCACTCCGGCTGCTCGCCGACGGCACGCGCAACATCCTGACGGTCGAGGACCCGGTGGAGTATGCGATGGACGGCGTCGGCCAGATGCAGGTCAATGCCAAGGTTGGGCTTACCTTTGCCGCCGGGCTGCGCGCGATCCTGCGCCAGGACCCCGACGTGGTGATGGTCGGCGAAATTCGCGACCGCGAGACCGCTGAGATCGCGGTGCAGGCATCGCTGACGGGGCATCTGGTGCTGTCGACGGTGCACACCAATGATGCGGTCGGCGCGATCACGCGGATGCGCGATATGAAGATTGAGCCATTCCTGCTCGCCTCCACCTTGCGCGGCGTGATCGCACAGCGGCTGGTCCGCAAGCTATGCATGCATTGCCGAAAGCCAGTGGCTGCCGAAGGATCGGTGTCGTCGCTGCTCGGCTTTGATCCGGGCACAATCGTTTACACAGCCGTGGGCTGCCCCGAATGCGGCAATAGCGGCTACAAGGG
>JBBQAU010000081.1:0-9775 GCA_038316685.1 Sphingomonadales bacterium | reverse complement strand
AGCCGGAAATCGCCAATTCCGCTCGCCGCGAGCGTCTTGATTGGCCCGGCGGAAATCGCGTTCACGCGGATATTATCGCGGCCCAGATCGACGGCAAGATACTGTACGCTCGTCTCCAGCGCGGCCTTGGCGACACCCATGACATTGTAATGCGGGATGACCTTTTCCGCGCCGTAATAGCTAAGCGTCAGCATCGCGCCGCCGTTGGGCATCATCGCGCTTGCCCGCTTGGCGACCGCGACGAAGGAATAGACGCTGATGTTCATCGTCATCAAAAAATTATCAAGACTGGTATCGACATAACCGCCGCGAAGCTCATTCTTGTCAGAAAAACCAATCGCGTGGACGACAAAGTCGATCGTCGGCCAATGGGCAGTGAGCGTTGCAAACGCTGTATCGAGATTGGCCATGTCGGCCACATCGCAATCGATAAAGATGCTTGCACCCAGCTGCTCACCCAGCGGCCGCACACGCTTTTCCAGCGCCTCGCCCTGGAAAGTGAACGCAAGTTCGGCACCCGCCTCGCTCAGCTTCTTGGCAATTCCCCAAGCCAGCGAACGATCATTGGCGAGGCCCATGATCAATCCGCGCTTCCCGTGCATCAGTCCTGTCACCTTCGCGTCGCCTCCGACATTGCCGATCCTATGCTGGCCTTTACGCCTTCCTCGTCCGATTCCGCCAGTGCTGCATTGAGTTGCGCGCCCACAACGAGACCCAGCCCGACCATAAAGAAGAATATCAGCGCGATCATCACGCCCGCCAAACTGCCATAGGTCAAATCATAGCTCGTCAGATTGGCAAGCAGCGCTGGTAGCACCGCAGTGACGCCAAGCCACCAACAGGTTGTCAGAGCTGCCCCCGGCCATTTCGGGTTGCCGCGACCCCGATAGGCACCCGGCGTCAATGATAGAAACACGAGATACAGCGCGCCGAACAGCGCCAGCGCGGGCGCGATCCGGCTCAGTGAAACAATCGCCGCCGCACCACTCGCCCCCGGCATCACCCGCAAGATGAACTGTTCGATTGCCACCATCGCCACTTGCGAGCTGAAGGCGACTAGCACGAGCAATAACGAGAGGAAGATCAGGGCAATCGCCCGCAACCGATATTCCCAGAAGGGCCGCACCGACTTGACGCCATAGGCGCGCCGCAAGATATCTCGGATCGTCTCGACAAAACTCGTCGCCGTCCAAAGCCCGACAATCGCCCCCAACCAGAGCAGCGAACCGGAACGCGCAGCAAGGACATCCTGAATTGGCAAGAACAGGACCTCTGAGACGTTGGGTGGTAATGCCTTCAAAAACGCATCAACCGCCTGCGCTCCAACGTCGGTATGGCCGAACAGGCGCGCGATCGCGGCAGCAACAATTGCAAAGGGAAAGAGGGTTAGCAGCGAGAGATAGGCCAGATTGCCCGCGTGAATAAACCCGTCGCTAAAGACCCCAACAATAACGCGCTTGCTGACTTCGCGCAGGTAGCTGCCCGGCCGCACCGACGCGAACCGACGGGTTAGCCGTGGGGCACGGCCTGGATGAAGACGCCGTTCCTCCGGGGATTCAGGCGATACATCCTGCACGAATGCTTAAACGTCCATTTTACCGCGCGGGTTCCATTTGTCTCTGTCGCGCCAATTCTGAACAAACTCGACAAGGGCATCATCATCGACCGGGAGATCGACCATCAAGGTAACCAACTGATCGCCGCGCCCGCCCGCCTTTTTGTGGAAGCCGCGTCCTTTGAGCCGCAGCACCTTGCCCGAACTTGACCCCTTTGGCACCGACAGCATCACGGCACCCTCCACCGTTGGAACGCGGACCGAACCGCCAAGTACGGCCTCACCGAGACTGATCGGCAGATCGAGCCGCACGTCATCGCCCATGCGTTCAAAAAAACGGTGCTGCTGCACCTCAATCATCACGATGGCGTCGCCAGCGCCGCCAAGGCCAGGCTCCCCCTTGCCCGCCAGCCGCATGCTCGTGCCAGTTTCGACACCGGCGGGAAGCTTGAGATCGATGCTGGCGCCGACGGCAAGTGTAATTCTTTGCGGAGCCAGCCGCGCAGCGTCAACAAAGGGCACGTTGAGTTTATATTGCGTATTTGCGCCTTTGGCCTGTGGCTTGCGGCCAAACCCGCTGGCAAAGCCGCCTTGCTTTCGCCCGCCAAAGAGGCCTTCGAAAATGTCGCTGAAATCGCCCGTTTCACCCGTGCCAAAATCAAAATTGGCGGTATCGGCCCGAAAGCCTGAATTACCACCCGGATTTTGCCCCGGCGAGCCGCCATAACCAAAGGGCGACCGGGGGTTACCATCACCATCAATATCACCGCGATCAAAGCGCGCGCGCTTTTCGGCATCAGACAGCAGGTCATAGGCGTTGGTCACCTGCGAGAAGCGCTCGGTTGCCTTGGGATTATCCTTGTTGCGATCGGGGTGCAGCTCCTTGGCGAGCTTGCGATAGGCCTTTTTGATATCGGCCTCGCTTGCGCTGCGGGGGACGCCCAGAAGTTGATAGGGATCAGCCACGCGATTTCCCGGTTAAATTGATTACACGCGCCCTATTTGGGGGATGTAACCCATAATCGCAAACCCGTGTGTTAATCGCAGGGGGCGACATCTACGCTGACGACCATTTTTTGCGCACCCGATCCGAGCACAATACCGTCAATGGGTGCGATTTCGGCATAATCCCGACCGATGGCAACAATGATGTGATCGCCTGCCATCCAGATGCCATTGGTCGGATCAACGCCAACCCAGCCAATTTGCTCGCCCCCCCACACCAAAACCCAGGCGTGGGTGGCATCAGCGCCCACCAACCGTTCCATTCCCGGTGGCGGCAACGTGCGGATATAGCCCGAGGCATAGGCCGCAGGGACACCCGCTGCACGCAGGCCCGATATCATGATCTGCGCAAAATCCTGGCAGACCCCACCCCGCTTCAAAAACGCTTCTCGTGGCGGCGTATCGACGAGCGTTGCTTGTGGGTCGAAAGCAAAATCGCGCTGAATCCGCCGCGCCAGCGAGATCGCCGCGTCGAGTATGGGGCGATCTTGCAAGAGATCAGTCGCACACCATGCCGCGATATCGGGATCAAGCGGGATCAGCGGCGAGGGAAACAGATAGGCGCTGGGGCCAGCGGCGGACACGTCCTGGCTGTTGCGCGCCGCGCGGCCAATTGCCGCCAAATCCGGATCGTCGGAACTCGGCATGGGCACCGCACGGTCAACCGTCACCCGCGCAACACTTTCAATCGTCAGCTGCCGCACCGGCTCGTCAATGACGAGACGCACGACATTGGCGAGGCCGGCTTCGGCACGGGCAGGCGCGGTGCGCCCCGTTGGGCTGATTGTCAGCGCATAATCATCCAGCGTCTGCCCTGACCACAAAATTGGTTTCAGCCGCAAATTGCATCGGGCAAAGCGCACCTGCGCGCCATAATCAAAGCGCGTGACGTGTTGAATGTGATACATCATGCCAGCGTCAGGCCGGGCGACCGCAGCGGTTCTCCTCCCTGCAGGAAGTAACGGCGCGAGATTGCTTCGGATAATTGGAACAGCCGCCGTTCAATCTCGCACAGGACCAGTTCATCAAGCGTGGCGGCCGAGGCTGTGCCTATTAACGCGGCGATCTTGGCAGCCTCAAGCTGCTGCTCCTCTGCCATCCCATCATCCGCCAAGACTGGCAGCACCGCCAGATGGCCGACAATCGCTGCAATCTGAAACGCAATCGCGCGTGGATTGCCCGGGTCAAGCGCGACAAGGTCCACAACGGGCAGCCGCGCAAGTCCGGAGAGGTAACGCTGCCGATAGCTGATCTGGCTATCGGCCAGATCGAGCAACGTCGATAAATCATCATCGCTTGCCTGCGCCAGACCAAACACCCGAACCGCGCGCGCAACAGCACCGGCGCGTTCGATCCGGCGCCCCAGATCATGGAACCGCCAAGCTGCCGTGCGGCCCATATGCTCCGTCGACAGCCCGGCGAGCGCTGCATAGCGGCGCTGGAGCGACCCGGCCCGATCAAGCATTGCCCCACCCGTCGGGAAAGGCGCATCGAGTAGCCGCGTCATATCGGAAGAAAGCCGGTCGCGTGACACAGCGCCGATTGCGCGCGCGCTGCGATTAATCGCGCACACACTCAACCACCCATCGGTCTCCGCTTCCAAAGCCGTCCGCGCGACCGCGATCAAATCCGTCCTGCGCAGACTGGCCGGACGGGGCGCGGCCCCGGCGTCGCTCAAGATGCCCAGCAACCGCCCAACCGTTTCAGGCGCTAACCCGGCCCCGGCGTCGGCGGCGATAGAATTACCCAGCATTGCCCGGATCACGCCGAGCAACGCCTCACCACGCTCGAGATAGCGACCAAGCCAGAAGAAGTTATCCGCAACCCTGCTCGGCAGGGTGCCGGGATTACGCCGGATATGGCTCGTTTCAGGCGACGTCAGCAGCGAGACTTGCGCAACCGGCGCGCCCCCATGAATGGCGACATCGGCCGACCAACTGCCTTCGCCCATGAGCGACGCGCGTGGTTCAGGATGGTCGCCAATCCGGGCAAAGCCGCCGGGCATTACGACCCAATCGCCATCCGCACCGCGCGCTGCAAAAACCCGCAAGGTAAAGGGTCGGGCGACGAGCCGATCCTCGGTTACAACGGGCATGGTCGATAATCGGACCATTTCCTGACCGACATAATCCTGCGGCCGAAGCGCGATATCATCAAGCAACGCCTCGCGCGCCTCAGCCGACAACTCGGATCCCATCACTGACGCACCCGGCGGCAACCCCATAGGGTCGCCAGGAAATGCCGCACCAATCATCAAGTCCGACAGGTGATCTGTGACATGGTGCCGCGCCGTTTCCTGCCCACACCACCAGGTGGCGATGTTGGGGATTTGCAAAGCCGCACCCGTCAACTGTTGGCACAGGGCAGGCATGAAGGCGGCAAACGCAGCTGATTCGAGCACAGCCGCGCCCGGTGCATTGGCCACGACGACATTGCCGGCCGCCATGGCATCGACCAGCCCCGCCACACCGATCTTGGAATGCGAATCGAACGCAAGCGGATCAATCATGCGGGGATCAACCCGCCGCCAGAGCGCATCGACCCGTTTGAGACCAGCTATGGTGCGGATGTAGAGTTTGTCCTCAAGCACCGCCAGATCAGCGCCCTCGACCAGCAACAGGCCCAAATAGCGCGCGAGATGCGCCTGCTCGGTATAACTCGCGTTATAGCGCCCGGGGGTTAGCAGCCCAATTCTCGGCTCGGTCCGCCTGCAAGCGGCGGCAAGTCCAGCCCGAAAAGCTGCAAAGAATGGGGCGTGTCGCTGGACATTTAACCGATTTTGCAGACCGCCCAGCGTCCGGGCGATCGCGAGCCGGTTCTCCAGCGCATAGCCAGCGCCTGCCGGCGCGCGCACATGATCGGCCAGCACACGCCAATGTCCGTCCGGACCAAGGCCAAGATCAATCGCGACAAAATGCAAATGATGTCCACCAGGCGGTGCCAAGCCAACCATGGGTCGAAGAAAGAAGGGGCTGCCATTGACCAGCGCCGCTGGAATTGCATTTGTCGCTACCAAATTTTGCGCGCCATAAAGATCAGCGACGATTGTCTCCATCAGCGCTGCGCGCTGGACGACACCTGCGGCGATGCCGGTCCATTCGGCTTCATTGAGCAACAGCGGAATGGGTGAGACAGGCCAGGGGCGTTCTTCGGTGTCGCCAATTATCCTGAAACCAATGCCAATATCTTCGGCCTGCCGCTGCACGCGTTCACGCGCATGCGCCAGATCGTCACCGACCGCGCCAGCCACTTCCTCGAACAATTCGCGCCAAGCCGGATCGCCGCCGCACATGACGTCGCCTGCGGCCGGGTTGCGCTTGCAATAGTCATCGATCCACCGCTGTGCCGTGATTGCTGGATCAAAAATGCTTAGATCAGACGCAGTCGCCATCAAGCTGAGATGCCGTAAAGATCAGTCAAACCCAACCCAATTTTGAGCAACTGCCATCGGTCAACCATGATCGCGCCCCTGATGCACCCCGCCACCACGTGACCACAAAGACCGCAACCGTGCAACCGCGTTCGTCGATCCCCTGTCGATGGCGATCAACGGGTGACGAGAGGATGCAGGCAGGATAAGGCGCTGGCATGACATCTGACCCATTCGCGCTCTTCGACTATTGGTATGCAGAGGCGCGCAATACCGAGATCAACGATTCAAATGCGATGGCGCTTGCCACCGCCGATGCGCAAGGGCGGCTTGGGCTCCGGATGGTATTGCTCAAGGGTCATGGTCCGGGCGGCTTTGTCTTTTACACCAACCAGCAAGGCCGCAAGGCGAATGATCTGGCCGCCAACCCGCGCGCTGCCCTGCTGTTTCATTGGAAATCGCTGCGTCGGCAGATTCGCATTGAGGGGCCGGTTTCGACCGTCGATGATACCGAGGCCGACGCCTATTTCGCCACACGAGGCCGCGATTCGCAGCTGGGTGCCTGGGCGTCGGACCAGTCGCGCCCGCTCGATTCGCGTGAGACTTTTGAAGCGCGGTTCAAGGTGGAGGAGTCGCGGTTTGAAGCCGGTCCGGTGCCCCGCCCGCCGCATTGGTCAGGCTACCGCGTCACGCCAGAATGCATTGAATTCTGGCAGGACCGCGAACATCGGCTGCATGAGCGGCGGCTGTTCACGCGCGCAGGTGAGGGCTGGACCGAAGGGCTGCTTTACCCGTGAGCGAAGGCCCCAACCACCATCATGAACGCGCCGCCCGACAGCACGCGCATGGCGCGCTGACCATGCGTGCGGCGATGGCAAGCGTGACGGTGGCGACATTGCTGATGGGGATTAAGGGCTATGCGGCATGGCACACCGGATCGGTCGCCATGCTCGGGTCGCTTGCCGATACCGGGCTTGATCTGGTCGCCTCGCTGATGACCTTGTTTGGCGTTCGGCTGGCCGCACAACCCGCCGACGCCAACCACCGGTTCGGCCATGGCAAGGCAGAAGCGCTGGTCGCATTGTTTCAGGTCGCGGTGATCGCCGTTTCGGGGGCGGCGATTTTTGTGCGGGCAAGCGAGCGGCTGGTTACCCGCCAAGTGACGGCTGACGCCGAACTTGGCATTGCAGCGTCAGTGATCGCGATCGCGGCCACGCTGCTGCTGCTCGCTTATCAGCGCTTTGTGATCGCCAAGACAGGGTCAGTGGCGATCGGTGCGGATCATATTCACTACCAATCTGATGTGCTGCTCAATATCGCGGTCATTGCCGCCTTGATACTTGACCAATATATCGGGCTGACCGGTAGTGACCCGCTGTTTGGTATTGCCATTGCGCTTTGGCTTTTTTGGGGGGGCTGGCGCGCGTCAATCGATGCGATCAATCAGCTGATGGATAAGGAATGGCCCGACGAAAAGCGCCGTCGCTTTGTCGAAAGCGCAAGCCAGCATGTCGAGCTAAAAGGCCTGCATGATCTGCGGACGCGCAGCAGTGGCTCGACCGATTTTGCGCAATTTCATATTTGGATGGACCCCCAAATGACTGTCGCTACAGCTCATGATGTTATCGAGCGGATGGAGCATCAGCTAGCCGCCGAATTTCCGGGCACCGAGATACTCATCCATATCGATCCCGTAGGCCAGGTGGACCATCCCGGCAATGCGCTGGTGGAAACGGATGAATTCACCAGGCTGAAAGCGTCATCGTGATGCGCCTGCCAATCACCCAGATTGATGCATTTGCGGATCGTCCCTTCACCGGCAACCCAGCCGCCGTGATGCCGCTGGAGGCATGGCTGGACGATGATGTGCTGCTAGCGATTGCTGAGGAAAACAACCTGAGCGAGACGGCGTTTCTGGTGCCCGATGGCAGCGGCGAAAGCGATTATGAACTGCGCTGGTTTACGCCGGCAGCCGAAATCGTGCTGTGCGGTCACGCGACGCTTGCCAGCGGCCATTATCTGCTGACTGGGGATCGGCTGCGGGATCGGGTGACGTTCCGGACGCGCAAGGCAGGGATGCTGTCGGTCACCCGCGATGGCCAAGGCTATGCGCTTGGTCTTCCCGCCTGGGCACCAAGCCCGAAAGCGATGCCGGAAATTGTGGCGGCATTGCGCGTGACCGGGGACGTTGAGACATTGTGGAATGAGACAGGCTACGCACTGATTGTGGTAGCGGATGCCGCCCAGGTGCGCGCGCTGGTGCCTGACCAGATGGCGCTGGCGAAATGCGGCGCGCTGGTTGCGATCATCACTGCGCCGGGCGACACGAGCGATGTGATCAGCCGGGTGTTCACGCCCTATTATGGTATTCCAGAGGACCCGGTCACGGGGTCTGCACATGCCGTGATGACACCATATTGGGCAAAGCGGCTCGGCCAGGAGCAGTTCACCGCGTATCAAGCGAGCAAGCGGGGTGGGCATGTCGGCTGTACGCTGGTGGGTGACCGGGTCGTGCTGGGGGGTCAGTGCGTCACGGTGATGGAAGGCACGATGCTGGTTTAGCGTCCGGTTGAGACCCGCGCGGCCAGTTTCCCCATTGCCTTCTCGACTGCCTTCTCGACCACATCCAACCGGTCCTCACGGGTGTTGCCGAGCCGCACAAGGATGAAACTATGCGGCTTGCCATCCTTGCCAACACCTTGAAATGTAAGCACATACTGCCCGAGGTGCCCATTCATTGACGCAATGGCCGGACCACCTGCCCCCACCCCAAAACGGTTTAACCAAGTCTGCCCGCCATAAATGGATTTGGCGGGTGACGGCGTCTTCATAAAGGCCAGCCAGTCGGGCGCGATCACCTGGGTGCCGTCCGCGCCGGTGCCGTCGAGCAATAACCGCCCCATATGCGCAAAATCATCAAGCGAAAGGTGGATCAACGATCCGCCAATCTGCGTGCCGCCGCCATCAAACTCCAAAAATACGCCGCCAGCGCCCGCTGGACGATACAGCCGTGCCATCGCGAAATCCCGGTACGCTTTCGCGCGCAGCACCGGATCGCGGCTGTCGGTCAGGGTGCGGGTAATGATCTCGGCCAGAATGATCGTCGTCAGCGAGCTATATTCAAACTTGCTGCCGGGGGCTGCCTCAAGCGGCTGCGTGATCGAGCGCGCGGCCATATCTTGCGTGCCGCTGGCGAACAGCACCTGATTGGTATCGGACGACTCGATCGGCTTGCCGACCTCGGTATGTCGCAGCCCGGAGCGCATCTGGAGCAAATGGCGCAAGGTGATGGCGCCGCGCGGATCGCCGGGTTTGCGCCATTCGGCAATCGGGGCGGGGGCATCAAGCGACAGTTTGCCGTCGCTCACCAGTTCGCCAATCAGCATTGCCGTCATCGTCTTGGCGGTTGACCAGCTGATAAACCGGTTGGCATCGCCATAACCAGGGGCATAGCGTTTGGCGATCACCCGCCCGTCTTCGATCAATACCGCCGCGCGCGTATCGCCCTGGTCAGCGGCAAAGAGCGACGCAAGGATGGGATCAGTCGCCGCCGCTGTTGGCGTCGCGGTGGCCCCGGTAAGGGTGAGGACCGCAAGGGCGATCAGGGCTTGCTTGCTTTGCATGAAGCCAACGATAGAGTGTGCAACGATGATGGCAAGACGGATTGGATGGGGCGTATTCGCGCTCCTGCTCGCAGCAGGCGTTGGCGGCTGGCTTTACGCGCGGTCGATCACGCCGATGATTGAACTGGGCGTTGGCTATGGCGCGCGCGTGGCGTGTGCCTGCCGCTATATCGGCAATCGCGATCTTCAAAGCTGCTACAAGGATTTTGAGCCCGGTATGGA
>JBBQAU010000080.1:0-9818 GCA_038316685.1 Sphingomonadales bacterium | reverse complement strand
GGCGCGATGGTGCGGGCGGTCGGAATCGAACCGACACTCCTCTCGGAACCGGATTTTGAGTCCGGCGCGTCTACCAATTCCACCACGCCCGCTTCCAACGCGTCGCTAGCGCAAGCCGGACTGTCCCGCAAGATCGCTTCGCAGGCTTGCCATTCGCAGCGTAAACCGCCCAGATAGCCGCCATGAGCAAAACCCGATGAGCGTCGCCTTTCGCCGCGACAGCGATGAAGAGGTTCTCGAACCCAAATTCGAGCTGCCGATTCCGCCCGGGCCCAATCTGGTCACCGCGCGCGGCTTCGCGCTGATCGAGGCGAAGCTTGTCGCGCTTGAGGCGTTATTCGCGACCAGCCCCGAAGAAAGTGTGATCGCTGATGCCAAACGCCAGTGGCGATATTGGAGCACGCGCCGCAACAGCGCGCAACTCGCCCCGCCGCCGCCCGCCGATGCCGTCGCCTTCGGCTCGCGCGTCACCTTTCTGCTCAATGGCGAAGAGCGTATCGTCGAGCTGGTCGGCAGCGATGAGGCTGACCCCGCAACCGGAAAAACCCCATTCACCGCGCCGCTTGCCCGCGCGCTCATCGGCGGCGAGGTTGGCGAGACGGTTGATTTTGGCGGGCGGGCGGATGCGATCACCATTACAGCGATAGCGCGAGCGGACGAGGTAGCGAACCCAACCTAGGGTTCAAATCTGGATGGTGGATGGAGGGTAATCGAAGCCAATCGGGTCAAGAGCGCTCAGGAACGCAGACACCAGTTTGCTAGGCTACCACGGCATATCACGCCGCCAGCAACGCGAGTTGCGAGCGGATGACGTCCAAATTGTGCTGGGCCAAGTGACTTCCCCGCCCAGCCACGCTGCCCTCCAGGTCCGGGCGTTCGCCGATAGCGAGACACCGCTCCCACGCGCCGCCTGCCAAGGGCAGCCAATAGTCGATTGCGTTGGCAGGATTGGCAATGGCTTGGTCTAACAGCAGGTCGCCAAGGACGAAGAAAAAGTCCGGCGATTGAGGCCAATTGTTAATTTCTGCTTCCGCAATCGCCAACGCCTCGTCAAGCCGCTTTGCCCTGGCGAACAGCTTGATGGCGTGGACGACCATCTCATGCCGCCAATTGGAGTCAGCCGCAGTGCGCGTCAGGGCCTCGTCATAGCGGTCGCAGGCGGCGGTCACGTCACCGCGCATTTCGGCATCCTTGCCAAGCTGATAGAGAATATACGGATCGCCCGGACTATCGGCGAGATCAGCCAATAACAGCGGATGATTGCGATCGCGCTTATTGGCAAGTTGCGCGTCGCGATAGCCATCGTGGCCGAGGTGCAGGCCCGTCAATACTCGCGGGAGAGAAGAGACAACCTGTTCATGAACGCGGCCTTCAAAAAACAAACCGCGCGGCAATATTCGAGTGATCCAGTTCTTGATTGTCGAGTTGGTCGCTTCGGTATCACTATGGACGCACACGCGGCCGAGCCGAGGCGGTCCTGCGCACCACTGACGCAACAACTCGCCACCAGTTTCGATCCACTCATCAGCGTCCAGCACGAGGTGCCAATCGGCGTTTGCAAGCATCAAGGCGTGATTACGGGCAAGGGAGAAACTTTCTGGCCAGTCAAGTTGGTGCACTTCGGCGCCCAAGCTGCGGGCGATTGCGGCAGTGCTGTCGGTAGACCCGGTGTCGAGCACGATCATCCGGTCCACCCAAGGCGCGACGCTTTCGAGACATCTCTGGATACACCGCGCTTCATTACGGACGATCAGCGTCGCGGCGATTGTGGAGGCAGATCGTGCCACGGCATTTCCCCCAAATCATGAGCGCCATCAATTCAAGCCCTGAAATCCACTGCCATAAACATGGTAAATAAAGCTTGAAGGACGCTTCTGATCGTGCGGTGGATCCGTGACCATCGGCGGTTGTTCAGCGACGTCAGTTTGTCCCGATTTCAGTCCAAACGCTAATTGCGTGGTGCCTGCCGCCGATAACTGAGCGCCTCGGCGATATGGATGCGGCCCACCCCCTCGCTGCCGCCGAGATCGGCGATCGTGCGGGCGACGCGCAAGATGCGGGTGTAGCCGCGCGCTGATAGCCGCATAGCTTCGGCCGCCTGCGCGAGCAGTTTTCGGCCGGCTTCGTCAGGCGTCGCCACGGCCTCCAGAACAGGGCCGTCAGCCTCGGCATTGGTTCGGACGGGTTGCCCTGCATAGCGCGCGGTCTGGATAGCGCGCGCCGCCGCCACCCGCGCGGCAACCTCGGCTGATCCCTCCGCAGGCGGCGGCAGGACAAGATCAGCCGCACTTACCGCCGCGACCTCGACATGGAGATCAATCCGGTCAAGCAAGGGGCCCGACACCTTGGCCTGATAATCGGCGGCACAACGCGGCGCGCGCGAACAGGCGAGTGCAGCGTCACCCAGATGGCCGCAGCGGCACGGGTTCATTGCTGCGATCAGTTGCACTCTGGCCGGGAAGGTCACATGCGCATTGGCGCGCGCGACGCTGACCGAACCGGTTTCCAGCGGTTGCCGGAGCGAATCAAGCACGGCGCGCTGAAACTCGGGCAGCTCATCAAGGAACAGCACACCGAGATGCGCCAGACTGACCTCACCCGGCTTCACCTTCAGCCCGCCGCCGACCAGCGCCGCCATTGAGGCCGAGTGGTGCGGGCTGCGATAGGGCCGCGTCCGCGTCAGCCGCCCGCCTTGCAGCGACCCGGAGACCGACGCGACCATCGACACCTCCAGCGCCTCAGCCGAATCGAGCGGCGGTAATATGCCCGGCAGGCACGACGCCATCAGCGACTTGCCCGATCCGGGCGGCCCAACCATCAGCAGATTATGCCCGCCTGCCGCTGCAATCTCCAACGCGCGCTTGGCAGTTTCCTGCCCCTTGACCTGTTTCAGATCAGGACCGAAGCCGGGGGGATCGGCCTCACCCGGTTGCGGGGTCGCTAACAGGCTGTGACCCTTGAGGTGATTGAGCAACGCCAGCAGATCAGGCGCTGCGACCACCTCAATTGAGCCAGCCCACGCGGCTTCTGCGCCTTGCGCGGCGGGGCAGATCAGCCCCTTGCCCTGCTCCGACGCGTGCAGCGCTGCGAGCAGGACGCCCGGCGACGTCGCGATCCTTGCGTCAAGGCCAAGTTCGCCCACCACAACATAATCCGCCAGCCCCTCGGCATCGGTGACCCCCATCGCCGCCAGCAATGCAAGCGCGATGGGCAGGTCATAATGCGACCCCTCCTTGGGAAGGTCAGCGGGCGACAGATTGACGGTGATCCGCTTGGGCGGGAGCGCGAGGCCCATGGCAGCGATGGCGGCGCGCACGCGTTCGCGGCTTTCGGCCACGGCCTTGTCGGCGAGCCCCACGACGTTGAAGGCGGGCAGGCCCGGTGCGAGTTGCACCTGCACCTCAACAGCGCGCGCCTCAAGCCCAAGATAGGCAACCGTCGATACAATCGCGACCATGCGTTGCCCCCTAAGCTAATCGCTTGTTCATACCTGAAATTACAGTTTGTGGAACATGCCCTTCACTGTCTTGCCAAAACAAAACACTCACCCCACATCAAGACGCATGATTGGTGCCCACCCTGTCCGCCCCCGCAGCCCGATTGTCCGGGCTGGTTTGCTGTGCTGCGGCGGCTTGATGATCCTGGTGTCGCCGATTGTCGGCGCGATCCCGGGACCAGGCGGTGTCTTTGTTTTTGCAGGCGGCCTTGCGCTTATGCTCCAAAATTCACAGGCGGTGAAACGGCAATTTGTGCTGTTGAAACGGCGCTGGCCCAAACTTGGCCATTTCGCCGATCTCGGCTTGCGGCGGGCGAGTACGATGCGCCGACGTGAACGCGACCGGGTGCCTCGTGATGCGAAGGGCGACAGATCACGTTGGCAACTCTTCTGGCTGACCGCGCGAGATTCGTTGCGTGGTCGATCTGACTGAGGCACTGAAATCGTTGACTCGGACGCTAGCCTCGCTTAGGCATGACCGATATTCGGCCGCCGGTTATGGCGGCTTTTTGCATTTTCGATGATCAGGGAATGAGTGATGAAGCGGACCTTTCAGCCAAGCAATCTGGTGCGTGCCCGCCGCCACGGCTTCCGCGCGCGGATGGCGACGGTGGGCGGTCGCAATGTGTTGCGCGCCCGTCGCGCCCGCGGTCGCAAGAAGCTGTCAGCATAAAAACGCTGACCGTGCGCCGCGATTTCCTCGCGGCGAATGCTGGCAAGCGCGCGCCGATGCCGGGATTTGTGCTGCTGGCGCTTGATCGGGCAGACGGCGTGCCGGACATGCGGATCGGCTACACCGTTACCAAAAAAATTGGCAACGCGGTTGTGCGCAACCGCATGAAGCGACGTTTGCGCGCGCTTGCCCGTGAGATTTTGCCTGAGGCGGGACTTGCAGGGCATGATCATGTGTTGATTGGTCGCGCAGGCGGGGTCGAGCGCGGATTTGATCAGTTGCGCGGCGAATTGCGTAAAGCGCTGGCAAAGATCGTGCGATGATCGCAAAGGCGCTGATTATCGTCGCGCGGGCGTGGCAATTGGGGCCATCGCTGATCCTGCCACCATCGTGTCGCTATCAGCCGAGCTGTTCGGCCTATGCAATCACCGCGCTTCGCCGCTATGGGGCACTCAAGGGAGGATGGATGGCGGCGAAGCGGATCGCGCGGTGCCATCCCTGGGGCGGTCATGGCTATGATCCGGTTCCCGACAATGATGCCTGCAACGATACAAGCCACGGATCGGGATTACCCAGGTGAGTGAAGACAATCGCAATATCATCCTCTTCGCGATCATCGCGGGATTGATCCTGCTCGGCTGGCCCTATGTCGCGCAGTATATTGCGCCACAGCCGGTGCGTCCGCCCATCGTGCAGACCAAGCCGGACCAACCAACACCGCTCCCCAATATAGTCCCCGGCTCACCTTCGGCGCCCGCGCTCGACAAGGCCAAGGCGATCCGTGATCGCAAGGTCGTCCTGGCGGAGACCCCACGCATCACCGTGACCACGCCGTCCCTTCGCGGATCAATCAACCTGAAGGGTGCACGGATCGATGATCTGGTGCTGATCAACCACCGCGAGACGATCAAAAGAGATTCGCCCTCGGTTCAGTTGCTGTCGCCATCAGGTGCAGCAAACAGCTATTTCTCGGGCTTTGGCTGGTCGGGCGACGGAATTGACGCGCCCGACAAGGACACGGTCTGGACCGCCGACGCGACCACCCTCACCCCAGCCCGTCCCGTCACGCTCAGCTGGGCCAATCCGCAGGGTGTACAATACCAGATCAAGATCGCGGTTGATGCGGATTATTTGTTCACGGTTCAACAGACGGTCACCAATGCCAGCACAGCGGCGATCACCGCCAAGCCTTACGCCCTTATCTCGCGCACGGGTGCGCCAGCCGAGCTTGACACCTGGACCAACCATGTTGGACCGATCGGGGTGTTTGGCCCCGGTGCGAATTACGACATTGGCTATCCCAATCTAAAGGGCGTCGAACCCGGCTTTTTCGCAAAAGTATTTGGCACGACCGCCAAGGCGGGGGAGAATTATTTCGACCACAAGGGCGGCTGGCTTGGCTTTGGCGATCTTTACTGGCTGGCCGCGCTGATCCCGGACCAGAACGTGACCGTCCATGCCGGCTTTCGTGGCGATGGCGGCGATGTCTATCAGGCTGATTTTGCGAGCCCGCCTGTCACCGTTGCGCCGGGCAAGGCTACGACCCAGACCACGCGATTCTTCGCGGGCGCCAAGGAAGTCCGCCTGATCGACAAATATCAGGATGAGGGAAGAGTAGCGAATTTCGACAAGGCGATTGACTGGGGCTGGTTTCAGATTCTCGAAAAGCCAATTTTCTATTATCTTGACTGGCTGTTCCGGCTGGTCGGCAATTTCGGTGTCGCGATCATCCTACTGACCGTCACGATCCGGGGGCTGCTGTTCCCGATTGCACAGCGACAGTTCGCATCGATGGCAAAGATGAAGGCGATCCAGCCCAAGATGAAGGCGCTGCAAGACCGCTGGAAAGACGATAAGCCCCGCCAGCAGCAGGAAATCATGGCGCTCTACAAGGCCGAAGGAGCAAATCCGCTCGCCGGTTGTGCGCCGACCTTGCTGCAAATCCCGATCATGTATGCGCTATACAAGGTGCTGCTGCTGTCGATTGAGATGCGGCATCAACCCTTTGTGCTGTGGATCCGCGATCTGTCCGCGCCCGATCCGCTCACCCCCATCAACCTGTTTGGTCTGCTGCCCTTCACACCCCCGGTTTTCATCGCGATTGGGATCATCCCGATCCTGCTCGGCATATCGATGTATTTCCAATTCAAGCTTAACCCGGCACCAATGGACGAGGCGCAAAAACAGGTGTTTGCGATTATGCCGTGGATGCTGATGTTCGTAATGGCGCCGTTTGCGGTTGGTCTGCAGATTTACTGGATTACGTCGAACACGCTGACGATCCTGCAGCAACGGATGCTGTACTCACGGCACCCCGAAATGCTGGTGCCGACAGCGAAATGAGGCACGATGACTGAATTTGACGAAGCCGCGATTGAGGCAGCACGCAAAACCTTTGCTGGGCAGATCAGCTTCCTGAAGTCAGCGCCAACGCTTGAATTCCTGCCCGATCCAGCGGTGCCGGAAATCGCCTTTGCTGGGCGGTCCAATGTCGGAAAGTCGTCGTTGCTCAACGCGCTGACGGGCCGCAACGCGCTGGCCCGCACGTCAAATACGCCGGGGCGGACGCAGGAGCTCAACTTCTTCGATGTCGGTGAGCCGCTCACCTTCCGGCTTGTCGATATGCCCGGCTACGGGTTTGCCAAAGCGCCCAAGGACATGGTCAAGAAATGGCGCTTCCTGATCAATGATTTCCTGCGTGGACGTCAGGTGTTGAAGCGGGTGCTTGTGCTGATTGATTCACGTCACGGGCTAAAGGATGTCGATCATGAGATTATGGAAATGCTGGATAAGGCGGCCGTGAGTTACCGGCTGGTGCTGACCAAGGCGGATAAGATCAAGCCGACCGAGCTGTTCCAGGTGAGCGAAGCGACCGCCGCCGAGGCGCGCAAGCATCCGGCCGCGCATCCCGACATTCTCTCCACCTCAAGCGAGGTCGGCTTTGGCATCCCTCAGCTGCGTGCTGCTGTGATCGAGGCGATTGGGTAGCGGCGCTGTTTGGCGATCTTGCGCAATTGGCAGAATTGGCCATGCTGACCAAAACGCAGACTGGGCGGGATGATGGAATGACGGGATTTGAAACGAGCTATATTTACAGGGTGGCGACGTCGGTGGGGATCGCTGCGGCGCTGTTTGCAGCGGTCGCTGGGAAAGCCGCGAGCGCCCCAACCACCTTTGAAACCGTCAGTCTTCAGAATTTTGCGGCCCCCGCCATTTCGCCCGATGGCCGCTATGTCGTTTATGAAGAAACCCGCACCAATTGGACGACAAACGCGTTTGAGACCGATTTGTGGATCGCCGACAGCGCCAATGGCGAGCGCCGCCTGCTGACCGTCGCGGCCAATTCTAGCGGGGCTGCCGCCTGGTCGCCTGATGGTCGCTGGATCGCCTTTCTCTCTGACCGGTCAGGCATGTTGCCCAAATCACCGTCTGGAAAACGTCAGCTGTGGGTCATGCCATCCACGGGTGGAGAGGCGCAACAGGTGGCCATGTTCGATGACGGCGTTTCAACTTTTGAATGGGCACCCGATTCAAGGCGTCTTGCCATCGTTACCAACCGCGCCGACGACGACACGTTAAAGGACCGTCGCGACAGCTTTGGCGACTACCGCGTCGTTCGCGGCGATTATGCGATGGCGCAGCTCTGGCTCGTTGGTCTGCCGCTGCGCGATGCAGCGGGACGCGCAATTGATTCAGCCGCGCCCAGGCCGCTGACCGCTGGCCGCAGTTTTAGTGTTACCAATTTCAGCTTCTCCCCCAACGGGTTAAAAATCGCCTTCGCCTCACAACGCGACCCCGACATTGTTTCAGCGGCAAGCAGCCAGATTCAGGTAGTCGATATCGCCACCGGCACGATCGCGCTGGTTGCAGGAGAAGGTGGCCCCAATACCAATCCTTTTTGGTCGCCCGATGGCAGCCGGATCGCGTTTGAAACGGCGGCAGGATCAAAAGCTTTCTATTATGCAAATAACCGTATCGGGGTGGTCGCGGCAACGGGCGGACCGACACAGATTTTGGGCAATGGCTTTGATGAGACGATGCAGCTGATCGGCTGGCATCCGACCGGCATCTATTTTGGTGCGTTGCAAAAGACCGAGGCGGGGCTTTTTGTCCTCGATCCATCGACAGATGCGACCAGGCGCGTCGCCTTGGCCGGCACGCCGATGGCCCGCGCGTTTACCCTGTCCCAATCCGCGCGGCGGATCGCCTATATCGGAGCGGACACAAACCGTTTCTCCGAAGTTTATCTTGCTGATCTCGACCAGGGTGCCCCTGCCGCGTTGACGCGCGGGGCAGAACAATTTGCGAAGTTTGATGTCGCGACCCGCAGCGTCGTCAGCTGGAAATCAAGCGACGGGACGACGATTGAGGGTATTCTTTACACCCCGCCCATACTCGATCCCAAGAAGAAATACCCGTTGCTTGTCGTCATTCATGGCGGCCCGACGGGGATTGATATGCCGCTGCTGGCGGCGGACCGTTACTACCCCATCGAGCGCTTCGTTGCGAAAGGGGCCATTGTTCTCCGGCCCAATTATCGTGGCTCGGCGGGATATGGCGCTGCGTTTCGTGCGCTGAACGTCCGCAATCTGGGCGTGGGCGATTATCAGGACGTGATCACGGGCGTCGATTCGCTGATCGCCAAGGGGATGGTCGATCCGTCGCGCGTCGGCGCGATGGGCTGGAGCCAGGGCGGCTATATCTCCGCCTTTATTGCAACCGCGAGTGACCGGTTCAAGGCTGTGTCCGTTGGCGCGGGGATTTCCGACTGGATGACGTATTACACCAACACCGATATTACCCCCTTCACCGTGCAATATCTTCAAGGCACACCCTGGGCCGACCCGGAAATTTATCGCAAGACATCGCCGATCAGCTACCTCGCCACCGCCAGGACACCGACGCTGATCCAGCATGGCGGCAACGATCGCCGTGTGCCAATCGCCAACGCCTATGAGCTGCGACAGGCGCTTGAAGATAAGGGCGTTACGGTGAAGATGGTGGTTTATGAAGGCTTTGGCCACGCAATCAACAAACCCAAGCAGCAGCGCGCCGTGCTGGAAGAAAATGAAAACTGGTTCGGCCATTACATCTTCGGCGCGCCGCTGGCGAAGGATTTGGCGGGTGACAAGGCGGTAACAGGAGCAAAAGCAGCTGCGCCAAGTGGCACGGGCACCGGCACGACGCGTTGCCGGTCGGGCACTTCCAGGGTATCGGCCCAGCCATGCTGAAACTCATCATTGGCAACAAAGCCTATTCGTCCTGGTCGCTGCGCGGATGGCTGGCGGTCAGGCAATCGGGGCTGGCGTTTGAGGAAGTGGTGGTGCCGCTTTACGACGCCGATTGGGCGGTGCGCCGCGAACAGGCAGATTTGAGGCCGTCCGGCGGGCGCGTGCCAGCGCTGTGGGCTGGCGAGGCTGTTGTATGGGACAGTCTGGCTATCATCGAGCATCTGAATGAGGCATCGGGCGGCGATAAATTCTGGCCGCAAGATCCCGCCGCACGGATGCTTGCCCGATCAATTTCAGCTGAGATGCATTCGGGTTTTGCACCCTTGCGCGCCAAGCACGGCATGAATGTACGCCGCGTCTTTCCGGCGGGTCCAGTCGATGATGATGTCCGCGCCGATCTGTCCCGAATCATGGCGCT
>JBBQAU010000079.1:0-9882 GCA_038316685.1 Sphingomonadales bacterium | reverse complement strand
GCTGTCAGCGAGTTGGATCTGGTGAATCAGTTCAAGGGCAGCATTGCGGCCTTCTTGCGGGGCGACGCCGGCATGCGCAGGGCGGCCCTTGACGTCAATCTTGAAGGCGGTGCTGCCTTTGCGCCAGACCGTCATGACATCGGGCGCGTCGCCGGGTTCAAGGTTCAGCTCAACATCGGCCTGCCTGACAAGCCGATCAATCAGCGCGCGCGTGCCCGGCGATCCGCGTTCCTCAGAAGTTTCGACGAGGAAGGTAATCTCGGCAAAATCGCGAAAGCCGCGGTCGCGCAGCAGCTGGATCGCGAAAATCCCCTCCACCACACCGCCTTTTTCGTCGGACACGCCAGGGCCATAGGCGCGCGTGGCATCGGTGCGGTAAGGGCGTTTGGCGACGGTGCCGGGGCCGAACACCGTGTCAGTATGCGCGATCAGCAACAGCCGACCCTTGCCGGTGCCCTTCAGCGTCGCGACGACATTGTCGGGTAGGCCCGGCGCTTCGGCCTTGAGCAATTCAACCGTCATGCCAAGCGCGCGCAGCCGCTCTGCAACAATTAGCGAGACCTTTTGTCCACCCGCGACATCGCCAGTGCCCGAATCGATATTGACGAGCTGTTCGAGCAGTTCGAGCTGGGCTGGCCGCATCTTTTCCGCCGCCCTCCACACCGGGCCCGCTCGGCCGCTGGGCGCTGCCGACGCGATGCTGGCAAAAAGCAGGCTGGACAGGATCAGGCTTGATGAGATGACGCGCATTATGAGGCCCCTATAAAGCTGAAACTATTGTAGCGCCGAATGCACCGCCGACGCCACCCTTTGCTCCACCGCCCGTCATCCGCTAAGGCGCGCGGCTTCAACCATCATTCGGAATTACCATGACGCTCTACCCACGGTTTGCCGCGCATATCGACGCAGCCCTTGATGCGCTGGTCACCTCGGGCGATCTGCTGGCGGGGTTGGACCGGCGCAATGTGACGGTTGAGCCGCCGCGCGACGCAAGTCACGGCGATCTGGCGACCAATGCGGCGATGGTGCTTGCCAAGACGGCGGGTACCAATCCGCGCGCACTCGCCGAAAAGATTGCCGCGCGCCTTGCCGAAATTGCCGAGGTGGCCTCGGTTGCGGTCGCGGGGCCGGGTTTTATCAACATGACGCTGACCGACGCGACCTGGCGCGAGGAACTGTCAACGATCCTTACCGATGCCGGAAATTACGGGCGGACTGCACCGGGCAGTCGACCCAGCGTCAATATCGAATATGTTTCCGCCAATCCTACAGGGCCAATGCATATGGGGCATTGCCGGGGTGCAGTGGTGGGCGATGCGCTCGCCAATCTGCTCGATTTTGCCGGGCACAAGGTGACGCGCGAATATTATGTCAATGATGCCGGCGGGCAGGTCGATACGCTCGCGCGCTCGGCGCATCTGCGGTATCAAGAGGCGCTCGGGGCGGATATTGGCGACATTCCCGAAGGCTATTATCCGGGCGATTATCTTGTGTCTGTGGGGCAGGCGCTTGCCAGTGAATTTGGCACCCGGTTCGTTGACGCGCCCGAGGCAGATTGGCTCGTGCCGTTTCGCACGCGAGCGGTCGCAGCAATGCTTGTGCTCATCAAAGCTGATTTAGCATTATTGGGCATTCATCATGATCTGTTTGCGTCGGAGGCCGAGCTGCAAGCGGCGGGCAAGCCCGAGGCGGCTGAGGCAGAATTGCGCGCGCGTGATCTGGTATATGACGGCATGCTCGAAGCGCCGAAGGGCGAGACGCCCGAGGATTGGGAGCCGACGATGCTACCGCTGTTCCGATCAACGCAGTTTGGCGATGATCAGGATCGGCCGATCCGCAAGTCCAACGGACAATGGACCTATTTCGGTGCCGATCTCGCTTATCATTACCAAAAGGCGCAGGCCGCCGATCAGCTGATCGATATCTGGGGCGCTGACCATGCCGGCACCGTCAAGCGGATTACCGCTGCTGTTGCGGCGCTGACTGGTGGCACGAAGAAGTTCGACGTCAAGCTCGTGCAGATGGTGCGGCTGCTCCGTGCCGGTGAGCCGATGAAGATGTCGAAGCGTTCGGGCAACTTCGTGACGCTTGCTGAGGTCGTCAATGAAGTCGGCAAGGACGTCGTTCGCTTCACGATGCTGACGCGCAAGGCCGATGCACAGATGGACTTTGATTTTGCCAAGGTGGTGGAGGCCTCTAAGGACAACCCGGTTTTCTATGTCCAATATGCCCACGCCCGAGTCGGCTCGCTGCACCGGCGCGCGTCAGAAGCGGGCATCCTATGCGTTAACCATGACCTGTCCCTGCTTGATACAGAAGAACTCGCTTTGGTGAAGCTTGCGGCCCAATTTCCACGGATTGTGGAGACCGCAGCGATTGCCCGCGAACCCCATAGAATAGCGTTTTATCTCTATGACTTGGCGGGGTTATTTCATGCGCAATGGAATGTTGGTAATGACCGGCCGGAACGGCGATTCCTGATTCCGGACAATGCGCCTCTGACGTGCGCACGACTTTTTCTGGCGGATGCGATAGGACAGATTATTCGCAATGGCCTTGGCATCATGGGAGTCGAGGCCGTTCAGGAGATGAGTTGATGGCCACTTATGGTGAAGAAGAAATCCGCGATGAGGACCGGCTACCTTGGCTTGAGACCGTCGATGAGGATTACAAGCAGGATTCCGGCGTGGGCCGCACCGCTCTGCTTGCCGCCCTTGGCCTATTGGCAATTGCAGCCGCAATCTTTCTGGTCTCGTTCCTCAACCCAAGTAAACCGCAGGACGGCAAGGGTGAACTGATCGCCGCGCAGGAGGGTGACTACAAGGTCAAGCCAGATTCTCCCGGTGGCATGAAGGTGGAGGGCGAGGGCGACACCGCCTTTGCAACCAGCGAGGGCAAGAATACAGGCGGTGCCGCAATCGATTTAAAGGCGATGCCCGAATCCCCAATTGCTGGTCGAAGGGGCGCTGCCCAGGGTAATGCCCCCAAAGTAACAAGTGCCATCCCTGCGTCGGGTGGAAAACTCAAAGCGCCGCCACCCATGTCGCTCCCCGGCGCTCAAGCTGTCGCAGTCGGTGTCTCGGGTGGTGCGCTGGTGCAGCTTGGTTCCTTTCCCGATGCGAGCGGCGCTGACATTACGTGGAAGAAACTGTCCAAACGGTTCGGCTATCTCGCCCCGCTCGGAAAGTCGGTTGTCAGCGCCAATGTCAACGGCCGCAACGTCTGGCGTTTGCGCGTCAACGCCGGGAGCGCGGACCAGGCCACAACGTTGTGCGCCAAGTTAAAAGTAGCGGGTGAGGCTTGTTTCGTCCCCAACGAATAGGCTAGCCTGTCCGG
The DNA here is from genome assembly GCA_038316685.1 of Sphingomonadales bacterium. Classification (GTDB taxonomy): domain Bacteria; phylum Pseudomonadota; class Alphaproteobacteria; order Sphingomonadales; family Sphingomonadaceae; genus Sphingomonas. The sequence continues at coordinate 6,546 of JBBQAU010000079.1, read as the reverse complement.
CATGAAGCCTGTGATCTTTGGCCTGGCGGGGATTTCCCTGACCAACGACGAACGCGCTTTTTTTTGCGAGGCAGAGCCGACCGGGTTCATTCTTTTTCGCCGCAATGTTGAAACGCGGCCTCAATTGCTCGCGCTGACGGACAGCCTGCGGGCGTTGACCGGTCGCGACGATCTGCCAATCCTGATCGATCAGGAGGGCGGGCGCGTTGCGCGAATGGCACCGCCCGAATGGCCTGCCTTCCCGGCCGGACCGGCGTTTGATGCGCTTTATGAAAAGGCCCCGATTTCAGCGATAGAGGCGGCGCGCGCCAATGCCCATGCAATCGCGTTGATGCTCGCAGAAGTCGGTATTAACGTTGATTGCTTGCCGCTGCTCGATGTCGCGCAACCCGATACGACCGAGGCAATCTCAACACGAACGCTGGGGCATGAACCGCTGCGCGTGGCCGCAATGGGGGCAGCGATTCTTGATGGCTTGCGGCGCGGCGGTGTTGTGGGCGTGGTGAAACACATGCCGGGGCATGGCCGCGCGACCGTGGATACCCATCATCTCCTGCCGAGGGTCACAGCGAGCGAGGCTGAACTGGAAATCGATCTGGCACCTTTCCAGGCGCTTTCGGATGCGCCAATGGGGATGACATCGCACATTGTGTTCGATGCCTGGGACACTGACCGGCCAGCGACGCTTTCCCCGATCATCATCAACGACATTATTCGTGGGCGGATCGGCTTTGAAGGGCTGTTGATGACTGATGACATCGACATGAAGGCGCTGTCCGGCACCGCCGGCGAAAAGGCAGCCGGGGCGCTCCTCGCTGGCTGTGACATCATACTCGATTGCTGGGGCCGGATGGACGAGATGCAGGATATTGCCGGACGGATCGGCGATATGCCTTTGATCAGCACCGCGCGGCTTAAACGCGCGATGGCGACAATTGCCGCGAGCGCGGCGAAGGGCGATATGGCTGAACTCATGGCAAAGCGGGATGCGTTGCTGGCGGTTGCGTGAAACCATTGTCTTGCGGCGACAGGCATGGCTACATCCTGGCATGACCGATAACGACATTCTGACGGTGGACATTGATGGGTGGGAAGGGCCGCTCGATCTGCTGCTGGCGCTTGCACGCACCCAAAAGGTTGATCTGCGCGAACTGTCGATTCTTGCGCTGGTCGAGCAGTATCTTGCCTTTATTGATGAGGCGCGCGCGTTAAAGCTGGAGGTTGCCGCCGATTATCTCGTCATGGCGGCGTGGCTTGCGTATCTGAAGTCGGGGCTGCTGCTGCCGCGTGACCCCGATGTTGAGCCAAGCCCCGAAGAAATGGCGCTGCGGCTTCAGCTGCGGCTGGAACGGCTGGGGGCGATGCGCGAAGCGGGTGCTCGGCTGATGGCGCGTGACCGCTTGGGCCGCGACGTATTTGTGCGGGGCGCTCCAGAGGGTTTGCGCACGGTGAAACACGCGATCTGGCAGGCGGAAATCTATGATCTGATCGAGGCATATGGCAGGGTCAACGCGCGCACCCGTCCGGTGATGCACATTGTCGCCAACCGTCCGGTGATGACACTGGAGGTGGCGCTGGAACGAGTCGCGCGGCTGGTGGGTGAACAGATTGACTGGTGCACGATTGAGGCATTTTTGCCGTCACCAGCAACGGGCTTGTTCCGCAAATCAGCCCTTGCGTCGAGCTTTCTCGCGTCGCTTGAACTGGCGCGGCAGGGCAGGATTGAACTACGTCAGAAATCGCCCTTCGCGCCGCTTTATGTCAAGGCATTGTCGTGAATACCCCCGACGATTTCGTGCGCGCTGTGGAAGCGGTGTTGTTCGCAAATGAGCAGCCGATGACGGTTCAGGCGATAAAGGCCTTGCTCGGCGACAGCGATGTGCGCGGCGCACTGGCTCAGATTGAGAGCGATTATGCCGGACGCGGCATACAGCTTGTCCGGCGTGGTGATCGCTGGCACTTCCAGACCGCGCCTGACATGGCGCATCTGTTGCGGCGTGAGCGCGATGAACCGCGCAAATTATCGCGCGCGGCGATCGAAACGCTCGCCATCATTGGCTATCACGAACCCGTCACCCGCGCCGAGATCGAGGCGATTCGCGGGGTGCAGATATCCAAGGGCACGCTTGATGTGCTGATGGAGGCGGGCTGGGCGCGACCAGCCGGGAGGCGCGAGGTGCCGGGCCGACCGCTGACCTATGCGACAACCCCTGACTTCCTTGCCCATTTCGGATTGGAAAGTCGTCGCGACTTGCCGGGGATCGATGATTTGCGCGCCGCTGGCCTGCTTGATCAGATTGATCTGGCTTTTGAACATCTGGAGGTGGCAAATGGCGATCAGGACGCCTAGATAGGGCTATCCACAAGGAGATTGGTTATGGGTAGTTTTAGCCTGATGCATTGGTTGCTGTTCGGCGGCGTTGCCATTCTCGTCCTCGGCGGCGGCCGTTTTTCGAACATGATGGGCGATGTTGCCAAGGGCCTCAAGCAGTTCAAAAAGGGTATGGCCGACGAAGATGAGCCCAAGCGCGAGCCGGGTCGCATCGATGCCAAAGCCGAATCAGACGTCTGATCGACAGACTCAACTGACGAGTCGCGGGCCTTGCGGTCCGTTGGCAAAGTTTGCTTGGTCGCGCCAGAATGTTTGATATTGCCCCATCCGAACTGCTGATGGTCGCCTTTGTCGCGCTGATGGTAATCGGCCCAAAGGATCTGCCCAAGGCAATGCGCTTTGTCGGGCAATGGGTAGCGCGGGGTCGTGGTGTGATGCGGCAGTTCCGATCCGGCTTTGATGAAATGATGCGCGAATCCGAGCTCAAGGAAATGCAGGATCGCTGGGCTGCGGAGAATGAGCGGATCATGCGCGATTTCCCGACGACCACGCCAATGTTGCCGCTGGATCAGGATACGCCGCCAGCGATGGTTGAAATGCCAATGGTAATTGATCCACCAGCACCAGCACCAGCACCGCCCATCATAGTGCACAACCCGCCATTGCCCGAGAATCAGGACGATGTGGTTGCAAGCCAGGCGAAATCATGACCGACACAATGGTCGAAGAGGTTGATCAGTCGCGAGCGCCCTTGCTCGATCATCTGATTGAACTTCGCCGCCGATTGATTTTCTGCGTCATCGCCGTCGCGCTGGCATTTGGCATCTGCTTTTATTTTGCCGAACTGATTTTCGCTTTCCTGCTTCAGCCGCTGCTCGCGGCGGGCCAGCATAAGGTGATCTATACCCAGTTGTTCGAGGCGTTTTTCGTTCAGATTCAGGTCGCTTTTTTTGCCGCGATGATGGTTTCTTTCCCCGTGATTGCCAATCAGCTTTGGCAGTTTGTGGCCCCCGGGCTTTACCGCAAGGAAAAGCGCGCGCTGCTGCCGTTCTTGCTCGCCACCCCTGTCCTGTTCACGCTCGGAGCGGCGATGGCTTACTACATCGCGGTGCCGATGGCGCTGCATTTTCTACTGAGTTTTCAGGGCAGTGTCGGGGGTGTTGAGCGCGAGGCGCTGCCCGCTGTGGGTAACTATCTGTCGTTTGTGATGCAGTTCCTGTTCGGCTTTGGCCTGTCGTTCCTGCTGCCGATTTTGCTGATGCTGATGGAGCGCGCCGGGATCGTGACGCGCAAACAGCTGATTTCAGCGCGGCGATATGCCATTGTTGGTGCGTTCGGGTTGGCAGCGGTGCTAACCCCGCCTGATGTTGGTTCACAGCTGCTGCTCGCGATCCCGCTGATCATCCTTTATGAAGTTGCGATCATTGGCATCTGGATCACCGAACGGCGTCGCAGCCGGAAACCCGTTGAGGCGGACTGAACCGGCAACGTCGGCGTCGGATATCGACAGCGCGGTCGCGCGCGCGCGCGCCCATTCCCCCTTTCTAACGCATCTGCTGGGCAAGGAACCGGCATTGGCGCAGCAGTTCGCGCGCGGTGTGCTGCCAAAGGCAGCATCGCTGCGGATTGACGATGCTGCCATGCCTATCGGGCAAAGGCTGCGGATTGAGCGCGGGCGGCTGGCGCTGCTGGTCGCGATCGGTGATCTCTCGGGGCGGTTCGATCTGACGACGGTAACGGCGAAGCTGAGTGATTTTGCCGATTATGCGCTTGATGCGGCCATTCGTGCGGCAATTGATGAACGAACGCCCGATGCCGAGCCATTGGGCTTTACCGCAATTGCGCTGGGAAAGCAGGGCAGCCATGAGCTTAACTACTCGTCGGACATTGATCCGATATTGATCTTTGATCCGGCCCGTTTGCCCTGTCGCCCGCGCGAAGCTCCCGAAGACGCTGCGGTGCGGATTGGGCGGCGGGTCATTGAACTGCTTCAGGCGCGTGACGCCTACGGCTATGTCTTGCGCGTTGATCTGCGCTTACGCCCTTCACCAGAGATTACGCCGATCGTGCTTTCAGCCGATGCAGCGATTTCCTATTATGAGTCGCAGGCGCTGGCATGGGAGCGGGCGGCGTTTATCCGGGCGCGGGCGGCCGCAGGAGACAGAGCGCTGGGTGAGCATTTCCTGAGTTCTATCCGGCCCTTTGTCTGGCGGCGCGCGCTCGATTTTGGCGCAATCGCGGAATTCCGGGCGATCTCGCAACGGATTCGCGATCACCACTCCCAGGGCCAGATATTCGGCCCCGGATATGATCTGAAGCGGGGGCGGGGGGGGATTCGCGAAGTTGAATTCTTTGCGCAGATTCACCAGCTGATTCATGGCGGTCGCAATCTGGGGTGTCGTGCCCCGGCAACGCGCGACGCGCTCGCGCAATTATCGATCAGCGGTTGGATTGATGTTGCGGATGCGGTGGCCCTGGATGAAGCTTACACGCTGCTCCGGACGATCGAACACCGCGTGCAGATGGTCGATGATCGACAGTCACATCATCTGCCGCGTGACGCAGCGCTTGATTCGCTTGCCCAGCTTCATGGGCTTACCGGTCGCGATGATTTGCTCGCGCTGCTCAACCCCCATGTTGAGCGCGTCGGCCTGATCTATGATGCGCTGGCTGCTGATCCTGCCGAGCGCCTTTCGACAGATGCATCGCTGTTAACGACCGAGCTGGCAGCAGCGGGCTTCGATGCGACGGCGGCGCAGACAGCAGTGCAACGCATCACCGTCTGGCGGACTGGCAGCTATCCTGCGTTGCGCAGCGCCGCTGCACGGACAGCGCTTGAGGCTGTTCTGCCGGGATTGGCATCTGCTTTGGGCGGTGCCGCAGACCCAGAGGCGGCGATCAGGCGGCTGGATTATGTGCTCGCCAGCCTGCCCAGCGCTATCAACTTTTTTAGCTTGCTGGAGGCGCAGCCCGCGCTCGCCCGGCTTTTGGGGGCGATCCTGAGCCATGCGCCGCCGCTCGCAGAGGCGCTGGGGCGCAGGCCGCAGCTATTTGATGGTTTGCTTGACGCTAGCGCGCTTGATTCGGTGGGCAGTGTTGCCGAGCTTGCCGCAGAAATGGCGCCGCGCGAGGCCCATGCTGACTATCAGCTGCTACTCGACCACGTCCGCCACGTCGTCGGCGAGCGGCGCTTTGCGCTAGGAGTGCAGATTGTTGAGGGGTCGGCCGATCCGCTTGACGTTGCCGCAGGGTACGCCCGGATTGCCGAGGCTGCAATTCAAGTGCTGGCAACAGCAACCGTCGAAGAATTCGCGCAACGCCATGGTCGCGTCCCCGACTCCGAGCTTGTCGTCCTTGGTCTGGGGCGTCTTGGCGGGGGCATCCTGACGCACGCTTCCGATCTTGATGTCATTTACCTCTTCACTGGCGATCATCAGGCTGAATCTGATGGGGCAAAGCCGCTGGGCGCGGTGCTTTACTACAACCGGCTCGCTCAGCGCCTGACCGGAGCCCTGTCGGCACCTACCGCTGCGGGGCCGCTTTATGAGATTGACACGAGGCTGCGGCCGTCGGGCGCGCAGGGGCCGCTTGTCGTTTCAGCGACAGGTTTTGCGCGCTATCAGCGGGAAAGCGCCTGGACTTGGGAGCACATGGCGCTGACCCGGTTAAGGCCGGTCTTTGGTTCAGTGAAGGCGCGTGGGGCTGTTCAGGCCGAGGTAGATTTGGTGCTGTCAGGCGCTCGGCCCAGCCGCGACATTGTGGCTGATGCGCTGACGATGCGCGACGAAATGGCCAGACATAAGCCCGCTGCCGGTCCGCTGGACGTAAAATTATTGCCGGGCGGTTTGGTTGACCTCGAATTCGTCGTGCACATCGCCCAGCTCCATCATCGAACCGGTTTTTCACCCGACCTGACCAAAGCGATTGATCTACTGGTCAGCGCCGGGATTCTGCCGCCATCGATGCGCCGCGCCAATGCGTTCCTCACGCGCCTGCTGGTCACGATGCGCCTTGTCGCACCTGACAGCCTTCCGCCCGGCCCTGCGACACAGGCGCTGATCGTTCGCGCGCTGGCGCTTGCGAACTGGGCGATGGTGCTTAGGTTGCTTGATGAGACGTGCCGGGAGGTGCGCGAGTGTTTACGATTGGTTACGGAAAAGGAAGAAAATGATGGCGATTGATGTAGGCGCGATGTTGCCTGAGCTGGCATTGAC
>JBBQAU010000078.1:0-10051 GCA_038316685.1 Sphingomonadales bacterium | reverse complement strand
GGCTCAGTGGTAGTGGTGCCGGTTGCAGGAATCGAACCCGCGACCTTCGGTTTACAAAACCGCTGCTCTACCAGCTGAGCTAAACCGGCATAGAGCGCCCCATGCGTCAGACTACGCCGAAGGTCCAGCCCTCTGTGTGCGCAATTTTATCCGACAGGGCGGGCGGACTCCATAAATCCTGACGCTTGGCATTGGCGCGGAGCCATGCAGCTGTCAGAATTGCGTCGGTCGCATGATCACTACAGGCATCGAGCGCATCATGCGGCGCACAGCCGATTTGGGCGAGCGCGGCATCAAGCGCCTGCCCATCGCGCATCTTGCTCCGCCCTTTGCCAAAACCGGCGGCGCGGGCGGCGATGCTCGTATAAATTTCGACGATCGCAGCGCCGGACTGGGGGCGCGGATCGAACGGCCATATCGGTAGTTGCTTACCCAGATGATGCAGCACACGCATCCCGGCAAAGCTTGCCTTGGCGACTTGCGCCGCGCCGATAGCGTCATAAACCGATGACGGTTTCCCGCCCCCCTGGGCGTTGTAGTGCTGCTCGCAGATGCGCAGGTGCATGAAATCAGCCTTGCGGCCATCGGCTGCACCAAAATAGAAATGTCGCCCGCGGCGCTGTTCGAGGAAGGAGGCTGCCCCCAAATCAACGTCGCCGCATTGCTGATCTACATAGGACCAAAAAGCGCGCGCCCTATCAGGGGTCGTTTCGCCGGGCAGATAGCTGCCGCGTGTCACCAATGGGGGGGCAAAGCTAAAATCGAGGCCGATCAACATCGGCATGTCAGCCTGCGCGCTGAGCCAGTCCAATATACCGCTACGCGACCACGCCCGCCCTTCTGGCGTGACCAGCAAGGGTGCGGCATCGCCTTCGTCGCAAATTGCCAGCGCAATGCCCTTGTGGCGATCACCCTTGGCACCCGACCAGTCAATAGCGGCAAAGCGCTTGAAATGCGTCACCTGGCGTTGCGTGCCTTCACTTTGGGGCGGACGATAGCGAAGGCGTCGGCCTGTCCGATCATCGCTTTAACGCGCTCCGGATCGCCGCTGCCATAACGGACGAGCACCGTCGGCCAGCCAGCATAATGCGGCGTTTGGAAATAGGTGTCGGGATCAGTCTCGATGAGCATCTTAACAGTGTCGAGATCAGGGTGCAGGCAAAATCCTGTGGCTTCCTGACCGCCTGTCGAAAGCAGCGCACAGCCATTGCTTGCGCATTTGATAGCGGGCTGGCCGTAACTCGTGCCAAGTTCGGTCCGCTCAAGCGCAAGTGCGACCGCGACCACTTCGTTCCAGTCTGTCATCCTATCTCAACCAAAAATTTGGCAAGACGGTGGAGCTGTCACCGATTGCCCGTCAATCCTGGTCATTTTTTAGCCCCTCCCAATAAGCTATCCGCTCTGCAATACGGACTTCAAAGCCGCGATCTGTCGGTTTGTAATAAAGTTGCGGGGTTAGTTCGGTTGGCCAGTAATTGGCACCGGAAAAGCCAGCGTCGCTGTCATGATCATAGGCATAGCCCTTGCCATAACCAATGTCCTTCATCAGCTTTGTAGGGGCGTTGAGGATGTTGGCCGGTGGCATGAGCGAGCCTGTTTCACGGGCTGATTTCCACGCCGCTTTCTGCGCCTTGTAAGTGGCATTCGATTTTGGCGCGGTCGCGCAATAAAGACAGGCTTGGGCAATTGCCAACTCTCCCTCCGGGCTGCCGAGGAAGTCAAAAGCGTCTTTCGCGGCAAGGCACTGAATCAGCGCCTGTGGATCCGCAAGACCAATATCCTCGCTGGCAAAACGGGTGAGGCGGCGGAGCACGTAGAGCGGCTCCTCGCCCGCAACGAGCATCCGCGCAAGATAATATAGCGCCGCCTGCGGATCACTGCCGCGCATTGATTTGTGCAGCGCCGAGATAAGATTGTAATGGCCTTCGCGATCCTTGTCGTAAACTGGCATCCGCCGTTGCAGCAGTGCCGATAATGCAGCCGGATCGAGCAGCTCTGCATGATCGGTTGAAAAGAGAGTTTCCGCCTGGTTGAGCAGAAAGCGACCGTCACCATCGGCACTCGCGACCATCGCTTCGCGTGCTGCCGGGGTCAGCGGGAGCGGGACGCCCATCAAGCTTTCCGCACGCGTCAGGAGCTGCTCAAGCGCTGCCGCGTCGAGGCGGTGGAGGATCAGGACCTGCGCACGGCTCAGCAGCGCTGAATTGAGCTCGAAGGAGGGATTCTCTGTGGTCGCACCGACCAGCGTTACCGTGCCGTTTTCGACAAAAGGTAAAAAGCCATCCTGTTGCGCGCGGTTGAAACGGTGAATTTCGTCAACGAACAACAAGGTGCGCTTGCCGATCCGGGCATGATCGGCTGCCTCTGCAAACGCCTTTTTGAGATCAGCGACACCTGAAAATACCGCCGAGATTGCGTGAAAGCGCAACCCCACAGCATCCGCCAGCAATCGCGCAATCGTCGTTTTACCGGTGCCGGGTGGGCCCCAAAGGATGATTGAGGAAAGCCTGCCAGCCGCGACCATCCGCCCGATCGGTCCCTGAGCCCCCGTCAGATGTGTTTGCCCAATTACCTCAGGAAGCGCGGACGGACGCAGTCGATCCGCCAGTGGGCCATCAGGTGCATCAGGTGCATCAGTTGCGGGTGGCTGTTCGGGCGGGGGGAAGAGATCGGTCATCGACCGAAGATAAGCGCATGCAAATTATTTTGCATCCGCGCTTGAATAGACCATACTAAGATATATCTTGAAAGCATCGAGACGATATGAAAAAGGATTAAAAATGTTTTATTCACAAGGCAATCGAAATTGCGGCCCAAAGGGATCGCGTCGCTGGGGGCCGTTTGCGGTAAGCTGGGAGGTTGATCCCGCCGCTTTTGCCGCCACAGCCAGCGGGCGGGGCCGTCGTGGGCGGATGTTTGACGGCAGCGAGCTTCGGCTGGTGCTGCTCAAGTTGATCGCCGATGAACCGCGTCACGGGTATGATCTGATCCGCGAGATAGAGGAACTGACGGGCGGTGCTTATGCGCCGAGCCCTGGCGTTGTCTATCCAACGCTCACGTTGTTGGACGACATGGGCTTGATTGAAGAACGCAAGGCAGAAGGGGCCAAGAAGCAGTTTGCGGCAACCGACGCAGGTGTGACGCACCTCGCCGACCGCGCCGAGGAAGTTGCAGCGCTGATGGCGCGACTGACCGATCTGGGAGCGGAACGGGCGCGGGGTGATACGGCTTCCGTCCGGCGTGCCATGGGCAACCTGCGATCCGTGTTGATGCACAAAATTGGTCGCGGGGAAGTCGAAACCGCCACGCTCCACGAGATTGTCGCGCTGATCGATGAGGCAGCCCAGAAAATCGAACGACTGAGCTGAAGTTATTGTGGCGCGGCGCGTTTATTTGGCCCGTCGCGCCAACACCTGGAGGTATTTGTCGAGCACGACCTGGTTGATGGGATCCCAACCAAAGGCGCGGCTTTTGGCCTCGCCGGCAAGCCCATCGTTATCGGCCAGGTCGCGATCCTCGCAATAGGCCTGAAGCGCGTTGGCAAAACCGGCAATATCATCGGGCTGAACAAGGCGACCAGTGACGCCATGTTCGACCAGGCTCGAACTGCCCGTGGCAAAGGCTGCCACGACTGGCACAGCGCAGGCCATTGCCTCAAGCGTGACGTTGCCAAAGGTTTCCGTAACGGAAGGGTTGAACAGAACATCAGTTGAGGCGATCGCTCGACCGAGATCGGCCCCCGACTGGAAGCCGGCGAAGATGGCATCGGGCAGCTGGTCGGCAAACCAGTCCTCTGCAGGTCCCTTGCCAATCACAAGCACCCGGTGCGGCAATCCGCGCCGGGTCAGTTCTTTAATCGCCAGGCTGAAGGTATCGATCCCTTTCTCCAGCACCAAACGGCCGAGAAAGCCAATGACCATCTCATCGTCCCGGATGCCCAAGGCCCGCCGCCAATGCATACTCCGCGCGGCGGGGGTGAAAATTTTGGTATCGATACCGCGCGACCAGACGGTGATGTCATAATTCATCCGCTGCTCGCGCAAAAGCTCCGCCATCGATTCTGAGGGCGGCATCAACGCATCGCATCGTCGATAAAAGCGGCGCAAAATGGCCAGCGCCAGCGGCTCCAGAAAGCCCAGCCTGTAATAACGAAGATACGTCTCAAACCGGGTGTGGAACGACGCTACAATAGGGATCGACCGCCGCTGAGCATAGCTTACCGCGCGGTGGCCGAGAATATCGGGCGCGGACACATGGATGATATTGGGGGCAAACGCATCAAGATCGCGCCTGACCTTGGCGGGCAAGCCGCGTGCGACAAGATATTCCTTGCGGGTCGGGATCGAAAAGGCGGGGACATCGACCAAATCACCCGTCGGCTCAAACGCAGGGTGCTGCACCGTCGGTGAATAAATCCTCACCCGGCAGCCGCGCGACAGAAGGTAGCCGACAAGCCTGTTGAGCGCTGGATTTGCACCATCGCGTGTGTAATTATAATTACCGCTGAACAAGGCCACGCGAAGATCGGTCGGCTGCATCTGCGGCCCGATAGCGGCCAAGTCACCGAAACGCCAGCCCCGCAATAACGTGCTGGTCAAGGTGAAAATCTAGTCGGCCTGATAGCAGGGCGATTAATCCCCAGCAGACTGACAAGAAAACTAACGCCTGAACAGGCTTGCGTTCTTGGTTCGTTCAAGGCAATCTGGGACATGGCCAAGCTACAAAAACGCTATGTCTGCCAGGCTTGCGGTTCAGTGTCGCATCGTTGGGCTGGGCAATGCGCCGATTGTGCTGAATGGAACACGCTGATCGAGGAAGCCACTGCGTCGGTGACCCCGTTCCAGGCAAAGCATAACCTGCAGAGCGGCGGTCGATCACTGCAACTGGTGGGGCTGAACAGCGAAGTGGTTTTGCCTGACCGGCTACCCACAGGAATGGCTGAACTTGACCGGGCGCTGGGCGGCGGGTTTGTCGAGGGATCGGCAACGCTGATTGGTGGCGATCCGGGGATTGGCAAGTCGACGCTCCTGCTCCAGGCTGCTGCAACACTTGCGCGCGCGGGCCACTCGGTCGCTTATGTGTCCGGCGAGGAGGCTGCCGATCAGATCAGACTGCGCGCGCGGCGACTTGGCCTTGGCGATGCCCCTGTAATGCTGGCTGCGGCAACCTCAACGCGCGACATATTGACGACATTCGGCAAAGGGAAGCCACCCGCACTGCTCGTCATTGATTCGATCCAGACAATGCATTCTGACCTGATCGAAGGTGCACCGGGCACCGTCAGTCAGGTCCGCGCCTCTGCCCAGGAATTGATACGGTTCGCAAAGGAACGCGGCACTAGCGTCGTGTTGGTGGGCCATGTCACCAAGGATGGATCAATCGCTGGCCCGCGCGTCCTGGAGCATATGGTCGATACCGTGCTGAGCTTTGAGGGCGAACGCAGCCATCAATATCGCATCCTGCGCGCGATCAAGAACCGTTTTGGTGGCACCGATGAGATCGGTGTCTTTGCGATGGTCACCGAGGGGCTGGTTGAGGTCGCAAATCCTTCGGCGCTTTTCCTTACGCAACGCGATGAGGGTGTAAGCGGCACGACGGTATTTCCAGCATTGGAAGGGACGCGACCCGTTCTGGTCGAAATTCAGGCGCTCGTGGTGAGGCTGGCGAGTGGGGCTACCCCGCGCCGCGCCGTTGTCGGTTGGGATTCGGGCCGCCTGGCCATGATTCTCGCTGTATTAGAGGCGCGGTGCGGGCTGAGTTTTTCTTCGTCTGAGGTTTATCTCAACATTGCGGGCGGCTATCGCGTGCAGGATCCGGCCGCTGATCTCGCGGTTGCGGCGGCCCTCGTTTCGGCGCTGAGCGAAAGGCCGGTGCCGGTTGACGCCGTTGCCTTTGGCGAGGTGGCACTTTCCGGCGAGATCAGACCTGTCGCGCATGGCGGTCTGCGGCTTCGGGAATCGGGCAAATTGGGCTTTGCGCGGGCGCTCGTGCCGATAGCGTCTGCGACAGAAAAGAGCGCATTGCAGCTCTCCGGCTTCAAATCGCTTGGCAGTTTGGTTGACCATATGCTCGGGCGTGGCTAGCGCTGCGGCAGCACCGACACCACATGGCCGCTTATGGCGGAGGGGTGACGTAAACCGTCACGGCTGCCTCACGCAAAGGGAATGTAACGGCAAATGGGACTGAGCGCGCTCGACATCATTGTGATCCTGCTCGTCGGTGGTGCGGCGGTGCTTGGGCTGATGCGCGGTTTTGTGACCGAGGTCTTGTCGCTAGTCGCCTGGATTTTCGTCGTTTTCGCGCTGCGTGTTTTCCACATGCCGCTGACGCATGTGTTGGAAGGCCCAATCGGGACGACGGCGGGGGCTACTATTCTGGCTTTTGCGCTGATTTCAGGCGTGACTTATTTCGGGGGTCGGCTGGTAGCCAACGAGATTGGTTCGCGAACCCGATCCTCCGTGCTCGGCCCGCTCGACCGGGCGCTCGGCCTTGGCTTTGGCGCATTGAAGGGACTGATCCTGGCAAGTCTGATCTTCCTGCTCACCACGTTGGTCTTCGACACGATTGGCGGCGGCCCTAGCCGACGACCGCCCTGGCTTACCGAATCACGCACTTATCCATTGCTAACCGCGACGAGTGCGGGCGTTGCCGATTTCGTTGATCGTCGCCGCCGTGGCCAGCCGGTTTTTGATGAAGGCGATAATCCGACCGGCCGCCCCGCCACTGAACCGCAGCGCAGCGGACGATGAATGCTCCGCTTTACAATACCGAGATTCTGCGACTGGCCGCGTCGCTGGCCGCGGTAGAGCGGTTAGCGAACCCGGGTGCCACGGTCGAAAGACGCTCGCCTGTCTGCGGGAGTCGGGTCACGGTCGATGTCAATGTGGATCAGGAGGGACGCGTGTCGGAAGTTGGCTTGCTCGTCCGCGCGTGCGCGCTGGGGCAGGCGGCCTCGTCCTTGATGGCGGCCCACGCGGTCGGACGGGACGTAATCACGCTCAATCTTGCGCGCGATCAATTGACCTTATGGTTGGCGGATGAAGGGCCGATGCCCAACTGGCCTGGCGTAGAAATCTTTTCGCCAGCCTTGCCGCACACCGCAAGGCATAGCTCGATCCGCCTTGCCTTTGAGGCGGTCGCTGAAGCGGCGGACCAGGCGGCGCGCAATCAAAGCCAGCGCGCATGACTGGTTCGGCGCTGCGCGACGGCGTATTCTTGCTTGGCTTTGCGCTGGCGTTTGTTCTGTTGTTCCGTAAGCTTGGTCTGGGGGCGACACTCGGGTTTCTGGTCGCCGGGGCGGTCGTTGGTCCGCAAGGTCTGGCGTTGGTCGGCGGTGCGGAAGCAAAGCTGGGGATCGCAGAACTCGGAATAACGCTGCTGTTATTCCTGGTTGGCCTTGAATTGAACCCAACGCGACTCTGGCGATTAAAGGAAGACATTTTCGGGCTTGGGCTGTTGCAGGTCACGCTTTGCGGAATTGCGGTGGCGGGCGTCGTTGCGGTTATCGCGGGGTTTTCGCCAGCAGCGGCGATTGCTCTCGGTTTGCCGCTCGCGCTTTCCTCAACCGCCCAGGTATTGCCGATGCTGCAATCAGCAGGGCGATTACGCACACCCTTTGGCGAACGCGCTTTTTCGATTCTGTTGTTCCAGGATTTGTCGATCGTGCCGCTAATCACGATCGTCGCCGCGCTGTCGCGCGCGCCTGCTGATGCCAACGCCCCGCCTGGCTGGTTGCTGGCGACTTATACGGTGCTTGCCATTGTCGGGCTGATCCTTTCAGGCCGTTTCATCCTGCGGCCGCTCTTTCGCCTCATTGGCGATCTTGGTGAGCGCGAAATGTTCGTTTTTGCCGCGCTATTTACTGTCGTGGCGAGCGCTGCGGTGATGGCGGCGCTGGGGCTTTCAACTGCGCTCGGAGCCTTCATTGCCGGCGTCATGCTCGCTGACAGCCCGTATCGGCACGAGCTTGAGGCCGATGTTGATCCGTTCCGTTCAATCCTGCTTGGGCTGTTCTTTGTGGCAGTGGGCATGATGCTTGATCTCAATGCCATTCTTGAGCGGCCTTTGTTTGTGATCGGTATGGCCGCCGCCCTGATCCTGACTAAGACAATCATCATCACGGGTATTGCGATGCTCTTCAAAATGCGTTGGCGACCCGCCTTGGCGCTCGGTTTGCTGCTCAGCCAGGGTGGCGAGTTTGGCTTTGTCCTTTTCGCCCAAGCGCGAGACGCGATGCTGATTGCGCCTGAGGCGGCCAGCCTGTTCGGGGCGGTCGTGACGCTGTCGATGGCGACGACACCGTTTTTGATGATGGCTACTCGCAGATTTCGGGCGGAGCCGACCGTCAGCCCGGAGGGAATGGAGGGTCCGAGCCATGACGGGGCGAGCGCGATTGTGGTCGGCTATGGTCGTTTCGGGCAGACGGTGGCCCAAATGCTGACCGGCCAGCGCATATCTGTAACCTTGATTGATCGCGATCCGGAAATGATCGAGACCGCCGGAACGTTCGGAATGAAGGTCTATTATGGCGACGGCACACGGATGGAATTGTTGCGGCAGGCCGGTGCTGCCGATGCACAGCTTATCTTGTTTTGCATCGATGGCGACGTGATTGACGCTGGCATGCTGCAGGCGGTTAATCACGCCTTCCCCGATGCCGGGATTTTTGTGCGCGCGTATGATCGGCGAAGCTTGATGAGGATGGCGGGGGCACCCGTTGCAGGCACCGTCCGTGAACTGCTCGAGTCGGCCGTCGTGATGGCGCGGGAGGCGATGCTCAATCTGGGGGTCGATTCAGAGGAAGTTTCGCGTACCGAGAATGAATACCGCCGCCGCGATCGGGAGCGGCTTCACGCGCAAACCGTGACGAACGACCTGCACGCGAAACAAGAGGTGATGTTTACACAACGGAATGCGGCTGCGGCTCGAGAAGCGGGTTGAACTGGCTCGTTATCTTCGCCGCATTATCGGGCGCCATTGCTGTTGGCGCGGGTGCGTTCGGCGCACATGGTGCATCCGGAACAGCGGAGGAATGGCTCAAGACTGGCGGCCAGTATCAATTGGCGCACGCGATAGCGGCGCTGCTCGCTTCGTCGATGGGCGCGCGGGGCGCGGGATGGGCCTTTGTCATCGGCTCCGCGATTTTTGCTGGCGCGCTTTACGCAATGGCGCTCGGCGCTCCGCGCTGGTTTGGCGCAATTGCCCCGGTTGGTGGCCTTGGAATGATTGTGGGGTGGTGCTGGCTGGCTTGGCAAGCGCGGAATCGAACGGGCCAGTGACCTCAATCTGCAGTCCGTCGCAACTTGCCGAGAGGTGTCAGCGAACTTCACCATCAAGGAAAGCCGCGACGTCGCATAACTCCACAGAATCATCAAGATAGCTCTGCCCAATGCCGCGCGCCAGGATGAAAGGGAGCGTGCCTCCCGACATTTTCTTGTCATGCCGCATATGATCGACCAGCGCCGCGCCGGTCGCAGCGATTCCAGCAGAGGCAAGACCATGGGGGAGGCCCAGTCGGGCAAGGTGACCGGTCACTTGCTCCGCATCGACCGCCGGGCATCGTCCGGTCTGGGCTGAAAAGCGATACGCGAGCGCCAAACCTGCGGACACGGCTTCGCCGTGCAGCAACCGATCCGAAAAGCCTGCCTCCGCCTCGAGCGCGTGACCGAATGTATGGCCAAGATTGAGCAACGCGCGTCGCCCGGTTAATTCGTGCTCGTCTTCGACGACGATCCGCGCCTTTGCCGCGATGCAATGGGCGATTGCCACCACCCGAGCCTCTTCGTTCCCGGCTAACAGTTTCTCGCCATTGATCTCACACCAATCAAAGAAATCGGCATCATCGATCAGCCCGTATTTCACCACCTCAGCATAGCCAGCCCGGACCTCGCGGTCGGGCAGGGTGTCCAGAGTGTTCGGATCGATTAGCACTAATGCGGGCTGGTGAAAGGCACCGATCAAGTTCTTGCCAACCCGGCTGTTGATTGCCGTCTTTCCCCCGACCGAGGAATCGACCTGGGCAAGCAGGGTAGTCGGGATCTGGACGAACTGG
>JBBQAU010000077.1:0-10052 GCA_038316685.1 Sphingomonadales bacterium | reverse complement strand
ACCGCCGCCACCACCGCCGCCCGGTCCGCCGCCGCCCGGTCCGCCGCCGCCGCCCGCACCAACCGCACCGATGTTGCCGAACAGGTCATCAAACAGGCTGCGATTGCGCCCGAGTGTCGGCGTCGATTTGCGAAATGGTCGCACCGCCGCCACTTGCTCAAGCCCGGTCCGATCAACGGTCGAGACGACGCCCTTGTCATCAAACCGGATACGCAGCACCGTCTGTGCTTTGGCCTTGGGCGAGTTGTAAGCGAAAAACTGTGTTTCGCGTGACACATAGAACCATTCACTCTCATCAAACTGGCCCGCAAAGGTCGGCTTGCCCAACACCTTGGCCACCGATGCCCGCGTATCAACGCCTGGCTGCACAGAATTCACCAGATCGGCATCGATTAAATACCCTTGATGGCCCTTCAGCCGGGTACAGCCACCGCTTAGGCCGATAACACTGATCGCCAGGAAAATTGCCGCACGGGCGGAAAAAGGGCTCATTCGAATCTCCCAGGCGACAAATGTCGTCGCGGCCATATGCGGCAGTGCATTGCATCATTCGCCGCAAGCCTCAATATGCCGGGCTAGTCGGGCAAACAAGTCGCACGACCAGTGATCGTTGGCCAACAACAACAAGGTAGCGCAAATGGGGCTTATTGACAGGCTGTTTGGCGGCAATCCCCGGGTGCCGCGTGGCACCTTGCTTTATGCCGCAATCATTGCGCGCGGGCGGGAACCGCATTGGTATGTCGAGGGCGCTGTCCCCGATACGATGGATGGCCGGTTTGACATGATCGCCGCCATCATTGCGGTAACATTAGTCCGGCTGGAAACCGAGACAGCGCAGGATCCCACGAGCATCGCGCTGACTGAAATGTTTATTGCGGACATGGATGGGCAATTGCGCGAAAGCGGGGTTGGCGATGTGGGCTTGAGCAAGCAGGTCGGATTGATGGTAAGCATGCTCGGCGGGCGGCTGGGCGCGTATCGCGATGGGATTGCCGCAGGCGACTTACGCCCCGCCCTTGTCCGCAATCTTTACCGGGGCACGGCACCGTCCGCGACCGCATTGATCCATGTCAACGCATCGCTCCTCGCCTTCCACGCCGCGTTAGCCACAGAAACCTTGCCGACGCTGCTGGCGGGCTCGTTGCCATGACACCGCCCGAATTCCACCGGCCCGAACGGGTCGACACGATCGGCGAGGGCGCGCGAACCCTCTCGGTCGAAGCGAACCTGAGGGAGCGGGAATTGCTGGCGGAGCGCTTTGCCGTGATTGAAATCGTTTCGCTGACCGCTGCGTTTGAGATTTTCAGCGACGCGGCCGGAATTACGGCCAGGGGCATTGTCTGCGGATCAGTGGTGCAGGCCTGTAGCGTCACCGCAGACCCATTGGCCGTAATGATCAACGAACCGGTCGCTTTGCGGTTTGTTACCGGAGACGTGGGGTCCGATGATGAGATTGAACTCTCGGCAGAAGCGCTTGATGTCATTCGCTATGATGGAGCCACAATAGACCTTGGCGAAGCAGCGGCGGAGACGTTGGCGCTCGCGCTTGACCCATTCCCCAGGGGTCCCCGCGCGGCGGAAGTCCTGCGTATATCTGGCGTGCTGAACGAGGAAGAAGCGGGGCCCTTTGCCGCGCTCAGTGCGCTGAAGGCTCAGCTATCAGGGAAAGCATGATCAATCGTCGTCCGGGCCAAGCGCGGGATCGAGATCACGCGGTCGCACGAACGACACAAGCGTAGCCGTGCCGAACGCCAGATCAGGCCAACTGCTGCCATAAAAACGCAAGGTCGCCAGGCTGGCAGTCGGGAATTTAGTTTCCACCGCAGCCCGCAGTGTTGAGGGAGGCGTGTCGTTGGTGAGCTCAAGCACCAAATCCTCAAGACCCGGATTGTGCCCGACCAGCAGGGCGTGATCAATCGATACGGGCAATCCGCTAATCAGATCAAGCAAGGTCGATGACGAGGCAAGATAGATGCGGCGCTCCCATTGCGGATCGATCACGTGACCATAGCCTGCCGCGAAATGGATGAGCGTTTGTACTACCCTGATCGCAGGCGACGCGAGCACCAAATCAAATGCCCTGCCCTGATCGCGCACATAGCGCCCCATCTCAATCGCTGCCCGCTCACCGCGACCATTGAGCGGTCGGTCAAAATCGCGTGCCGCCGGATCGTCCCAGCCGGATTTCGCGTGCCTGAGCAGCGTCAGCGTTTTCATGCGTTCTCCGTCTCAGGCAACCTCATGTGCCTCATGCCCCAGCGGCGTGACGGAGGAAAGACGCTGCTTCACGCGGATGATTGCTTGATCGAGCGGTGCCCGGACAACCGAGACGCCGGGGGGAAAGGCGCTCAACAGCCTTGAGGGCATGGCCGCCGACAGCAAGACGAACACGCCGCGATCGTCGGCGCGCCTTATCAATCGGCCAAATGCCTGGGAAAGCCGGGCGCGCACCAGCCGATCGTCATAAACCGATCCCCCCGCCATCAGCCGCCGCGCACTATGCAGCACGGTCGGCTTTGCCCAGGGTACCCCTTCCATCACCACCAGCCGCAGCGAATGCCCCGGCACATCAACCCCGTCGCGAAGCGCATCGGTACCAAGCAATGAGGCGCGGGCATCGTCGCGAAAAATATCGACAAGCGTCCCGGTATCGATTGGATCGACATGCTGCGCGTGCAGTGTCAGCCCCTCCCGCGCCAGGCGATCGGCGATCCCGCCATGGACTGCGCGCAACCGGCGGATCGCTGTAAACAGGCCAAGCGTCCCGCCATCTGCCGCCACGATCAATTGTGCATAGGCATTGGCCAGCGCGGACATGTCGCCGCGCTTGACATCGGTCACGATGATCACTTCGGCGGCGCTGGCATAATCAAATGGGCTTGGCGCATCAAAATGGGTCGGTGCTCTCGGAAGATAGCCAACGCCGCTACGCGCCTCTGCCGCTGCCCAATCGCCGCCGCCTTTGAGCGTGGCCGACGTAATCAAGGCACCCTGCGCTGGTTTCAGCACGATATCGGCAAAGGGACGCATCGGATCAAGCCAGCGGCGCTGAATGCCGATATCGACTTCGCGCCCGTCGATCCGGTCAACCGCAAGCCAATCGACAAAATCAGGGTCGACCATCCCGCCGACGCGTGACAAGAGCGCAAGCCAGGCAGCGACCGTCTCCGTCCGCCACCCAAGCGATGCAATCGCGCCCTCAATCCGCGCGCGTGCTGGCCCGTCGAGCCAATCGGGGGCCTCAGCCAGCACCGCCTCTAAGCGACGACCGAGCGCGACCAGCGGCCGAAACAATGCTTCAAGCGCCGCGCCCGCCGGGGCCACCGCCGCGACCAGTGACCCGTCAGGCTCGGCCAGCTCGGTCTCTAGCCCGTAGCCTGCATCTTCCTTGCTGTCGTCGCGGGCGTAAACAAGGCCACGCACGGCGGCCAAAAGCCCCTCGACCGGCCCGAATGGATCGCCTTCGCTGATCCGTTGTAACCAACCCTCCGACGGCAGGCTTCGCGCCGCGTCGGTTGCAGCGGCAATCGCCTGCGCGCCCTGCTCATCGTAGCTGGCAAGATCGGACAAGCGCGCGGCAAGCCCCCGCCTGCGGCCCCGCGCACCCGATTCCGGCCCGACCACCCAACGCCGCAGCTCAATCGTCTCTTGCCCAGTCAGCGCGGTTGCAAACATTGAATCAGCGGCATCGAACAGATGATGACCTTCATCAAAGACATAGCGTGTCGGGCGGGTTGATGTTTCCCGTCCGCGTGCGGCATTGACCATCACCAGCGCGTGGTTGGCGATGACGATATCGGCAGCAGTACTTGCCCGCGCGGCGCGTTCGATGAAGCATTTGCGGTAATGTGGGCAGCCAGCATAAACGCATTCACCACGCCTGTCGGTCAAAGCGGTTGATCCGTTGCGCCGGAATAGCGTGGTGAGCCACCCCGGCAGATCGCCGCCTACCATGTCGCCATCGGCGCTATACGCCGCCCAGCGCGCCACCAATTGCGCCAGCACTGCCGCCCGGCCGGTAAATCCCCCCTGAAGCGCATCTTCAAGATTCAGCAGGCAGGCGTAGTTCTCGCGCCCTTTTCGGGTGACCACCTTTGCCTTGCGCGTTTCGGCATCCGGAAAAAGCCGCGCGCTTTCATGGCCGAGCTGGCGCTGGAGCGTTTTGGTAAAGGTTGACACCCAAACCGCACCCCCCGCCTTTTCCGCCCAGAGCGAGGCGGGGGCCAGATAACCCAGTGTCTTGCCAATTCCCGTCCCCGCTTCTGCCAGCACCAGATTGGGCGAATCGCGCGCCATCCGCGGCGCAAAGGCGATGGCGGCGGCATCGGCAAAGGCGCGTTGCCCCGACCGGACCTCCGCCCCCGCGCCCGTCAGCGTCAGCAGCCGTTGCTGCGTCTCAGCCGCGCCCAATGTGATCGACCGGGGGACAGGGCGTGGGGCTGCCTCATGCCATTCGGGCAGTTTTGAAAAGAGCCAGCGTTCGGCTGTCTCGGGCCGCGCGACATGAGCTGCCAACGGCGCAACCCAGGGCCAGCGTAGCCGGGTGAGCGCCTGCAGCGACGTCCAGGCGCCCTCTCGTTCGGGCCAGTCTCCGGCGGTCATCGCGATCAGCGCCACCGCCGCGTCTGGCAAAAAAGCGGCAATTTCATCATCGCGCTCAGGGATCGGCATGCCGACCACCCGGGCAAGACCGCGTGGCGTGGGCACCATGAAGCGCGCCGGATATAGAAAGGCGAACAGTTCAAGCACATCAAGACCCGATAATTCGGGATAGCCCAGGCGCTGCCCGACCAAGGGCGCGTTGAGCAGGATAACGGGGGTATCAGCGGCAATCCTGACCGCCTCACCGCGCCCGATCTGACGCGTCTGTCCGTCGATGGCGAGCCAGATCCCGCCATGGCTTGCGTGCAGCGCGGGATAAGGCAAAGAGACCGTCATTCTGACACAGTGACGCCGTTAGAACGAAAGGGCAACTCTTGGACGACATGCGCGCCGCCGCGATCAATTCAAAGGCCTGGCCCTATGAAGAGGCGCGCAAATTGCTGAAACGTTATCCTGAGGGCAGGCGCAGCAAGGACGGACAGCCCGCGCCGATCATCTTTGAAACAGGCTATGGCCCATCCGGACTGCCGCATATCGGCACTTTTAATGAGGTGTTGCGCACGACGATGGTGCGTCACGCTTTCCAAGCCATGTCAGACGCGCCGAGCCGCCTGATCGCATTTTCCGACGACATGGACGGTTTGCGAAAGGTGCCGGAAAATATCCCGCATCCCGAAATGCTGACGGCCAATCTCGGCAAACCGCTTAGCCGTATCCCCGATCCGTTCGGCAAGTTTGAAAGTTTTGCCGCACATAACAACGCGATGCTGCGCGATTTTCTGGATCGTTTCGGCTTTGAATATGAGTTTATCTCATCGGCCTCGCAATATGAGGCGGGGGTATTTGACGAAGCGCTGAAGGGCGTGCTGCGCCATTTTGATGCGATCTTGGGGGTGATGCTGCCCACGCTTCGCAAGGAACGCGCCGCGACCTATTCGCCCGTGCTGCCGATCAGCCAGAAGACCGGGATTGTGCTGCAAGTGCCCGTCGATATCGTCGATGCAGAGGCGGGGCTGATCCGGTATGACGATGGCGGGGACATGATCACCCAATCGGTGCTGGGCGGGCAGGCAAAGCTGCAATGGAAGGTTGATTGGGCAATGCGCTGGGTCGCGTTGGGGGTTGATTATGAAATGTATGGCAAGGACCTGATCGACAGCGGCGTCCAGTCTGGCAAGATCGCGCGCATCCTTGGCGGACGGCCACCCGAGGGGCTGATCTATGAGATGTTTCTTGATGATAAGGGCGAGAAAATCTCCAAGTCAAAGGGCAATGGCCTGACGCTGGAGCAATGGCTTGATTACGGCACACAGGAGAGCCTGAGCTTCTTTGCCTATCGCGAACCAAAAAAGGCCAAGCAGCTTCACATCGGGGTGATCCCGCGCGCGGTGGACGAATATTTCCAGTTTCGGGGAAATTATTCAGCGCAACCCGCAGAGCAAAAGCTTGGCAACCCGGTGCACCATATTCATAACGGGGCAGTACCTTCGACCAACCCGCCGGTGAGCTTTGGCCTGTTGCTCAATCTGGTCGGTGTGCTGGGGGCGGGGGCAACCGAGGGCCAGGTCCGCGGCTATCTGAGCAATTATATTGAGGGCGCGATCGCGCCTGAATTGGGCGGCCTGATCGGCCATGCGCTTGCCTATAATCGCGATTTCGTTGCCCCGACACTCAAAACCCGTGCGCCTGTCGGCGTGGAAGTTGCGGCGCTGGAGCGGCTCGACCGCGAGCTCACGGTCTTGCCGGATGGCAGTGCAGCCGTTGATATCCAGACCATCGTCTATGCCATCGGCAATGAAGGCGGCTTTGAAAATCTGCGCGACTGGTTCCAGGCGCTGTATGAGACGCTGCTCGGATCAAGCCAGGGACCCCGCATGGGCAGCTTCATCGCACTTTATGGCATCGCAAACAGCCGCAAACTTATCGCTGACGCATTGACAAGGGCAGCTGCGTAAATGGCAGAGCGCTCGCGCGCTCGCGCGGCATCTGCGCTGCGCAACTTTCTTGAGCAGGGGGCGGCGGGTGGCATTGTGCTGTTCGCCGCTGCCGCGCTTGCCATGATCGTCGCCAATCTGCCGGGTGGGATAGCCGAGCGCTATTTCCATCTGCTTCACGTCGAAACCGGCGTGGTGCTGGCCCCCGCCATCGGCCCGATGACGGTGCATTTGTGGATCAATGACGGGTTGATGGCGGTGTTTTTCCTGTTCATCGGGCTGGAGATCAAACGCGAGTTGGTTGACGGCCAGCTGACCAACCCCGCGCGGCGGCGGTTGCCCGTGATCGCTGCGGCCGCCGGGATGATTGCACCCGCCATCGTCTATCTGATCGCAACGGGTGGCGCGGCGCCGCTGCGGGCGGGCTGGGCGATTCCGGCGGCGACGGACATTGCCTTTGCGATTGGCATGCTCGCGCTGCTCGGATCGCGCATCCCGGCCTGGCTCAAGCTGTTCCTGACGACGGTTGCGATTGTTGATGATATGGGCGCGGTCGCAATTATTGCACTGGTTTATACGAAAAGCATTGACCTGGTCGCGCTGGCAGGCGCTGGCGGCGTCCTGCTCGGGATGGTCGCGATGAACCGGCGGGGTGCGCGCGCGCTGATGCCGTATCTGCTCATGGCGCTGCTGCTATGGTGGCTCGTGCTACAATCGGGGGTGCATGCAACCGTAGCGGGTGTGCTCGCAGCGGCCACGATCCCGGTCACGCCAACGCCCGCTGCGCCCGATGCCAAAGACAGCCCGCTCCACCTGCTGGAACATGCGCTGAGTCCATGGGTGTCGTTCCTGATCATGCCAGTCTTTGCCTTTGCCAATGCAGGCGTCACCCTTACCGGCCTGTCGTTGTCGATTTTTACAGAACCACTCGTCATCGGCATCACGGCCGGCCTGTTCATCGGCAAGCAGATCGGCATTTTTGGCGGGATTGCGCTAGCCGAACGTTGGAAGTTCGCGCGACGGCCCGCCGGGGTTAGCTGGTTGCAGATTTATGGCGTGGCGTTGCTCGCAGGGATTGGCTTTACGATGAGCCTGTTCATCGGCGGCCTTGCCTTTCCGGGCAACGTCCTGCGCGAAACCGAATTGAAAATTGGCGTGCTGACAGGATCGATCCTGTCGGCGCTGGCGGGATATCTGGTGCTGCGATTTGCACCAACGCGGAGGCAAATCAGGGCGTAATGCGACAGTTTTTTTCGACGCGACAATTGGCCCATGCCCCTTTGCGCGAACTGCATAATGGCGGCTTTACAGACTATGCCGAAACACCCGCCCGCGCCGACGCGATCCGCGCTGGCATTGGCGCCACCGAGGATCCGGCCGACCACGGCACGGCGGCGATACAGGCGGTGCACACGCTGGACTATCTCGACTTTTTGCAGACAGCGCCGATGCGCTGGGCAGAAGCCGGGCGACCAGGTGATGTGATTGGCTATGTCTGGCCCGTTGTTGGCAGGCGACCGCTCACCTTCGCGCGGATCGATGCCATGGTCGGCCAGTTCAGCTTTGATGCCGCCACCCCGCTCGCCGCGACGACATGGGACGCCGCCTATTGGAGCGCACAGACCGCGCTGTCTGCGCTGGATGCCGTCCTGTCAGGCGACAAAGCCGCACTGGGCCTGTGCCGTCCGCCGGGACATCATGCCGGGGCCGATTATATGGGCGGTTATTGCTATCTCAACAGCGCTGCCATCGTTGCGCAAGCGGCGATTGACGCGGGCAAAACCAAGGTCGCGATCCTCGATATCGATTATCACCACGGTAATGGCACGCAGGATATTTTCTATGATCGCAGCGATGTATTTTACGCCTCGGTCCATGCCGATCCGCTGACCGATTATCCTTTTTACTGGGGCCATGCCGATGAGACGGGCGAGGGTGAGGCGGCTGGCACGACGCTCAACCTGCCACTGCCGCAAGGCGCGACGCTCGCCCCGTTCCGCCAGGCGCAGGCAACCGCGCTTGAGGCGATTGCGGCGTTTGGTCCCGATCTGCTCGCGATCAGCTTTGGCGCGGATACGTGGGAGGGCGACCCGATTTCGCACTTCAAGCTGACCACCGCCGATTATGCGGTGCTCGCCCGCGATATCGCGGCGTGTCGCTGGCCGAGCGTCATCCTGACCGAGGGCGGTTACGCCGTCGGCGCGCTTGGCGACAATGTGGCAAGCTTTGTATCGGGCTTTCAGTCCTGATCGGTCGCATCGATTGGCGGCATCGCGGCCATTGATGCTGAGACCGCCTCAACCTTTTCCATCACACGCAGGATATTGCCCTGCGCAAGTCCGGCCAAATCGGCGTCGCTCCATCCGCGCCGCGCGAGTTCAACGAACAGCAGCGGGAAGCCATCGACACCCGACATGCCATCGGGCGATGTGCC
Source organism: Sphingomonadales bacterium (assembly GCA_038316685.1). Taxonomy (GTDB): domain Bacteria; phylum Pseudomonadota; class Alphaproteobacteria; order Sphingomonadales; family Sphingomonadaceae; genus Sphingomonas. The sequence goes on along the minus strand of JBBQAU010000077.1, from coordinate 1,082 downwards.
GCTAATCCCGTCATAATCACTGCCAATGCCAACATTGGCGCGTCCGGCGAGCTTGACGATATGATCGACATGATCGGCAAGCACCGCCACGGGTACCGAGGGCGCGGGGTGCGCGGCATCCCAGGCGGCGAGAATGGCGGGGGCCTTGTCGCCGCGCCCATCAGCAGAAACGCCGACAGTCTTGGCGTAATCACTGCGCGCCGCATCCCAGGCCCGCCATGTTCCCGACAGGAAGGATGGGTAAAAATTGACCATGACAACGCCGGCGTTCGCGCCAATCGCCTTCAGCAGATCATCGGGGATATTGCGCGGGGCATCCGCCAAAGCGCGGGCTGATGAATGCGAGGCCATTACGGGTGCCTTGGTGGTGGCGAGCACCGCTGCCATCGTTGCATCGGAGACATGGCTGACGTCGATGATCATGCCGATCCGGTTCATTTCAGCCACGACCTGCTTGCCGAAGCTGCTCAAGCCCCCACTGCGCGGCGCATCGGTTGAGGCATCGGCCCAGGACAGACTTTGCGTGTGGGTCAGCGTCATATAACCGACACCCAAATCCTTGTAGCGGCGCAGCACCGACAAGCGCCCGTTAATCTGGTGGCCACCCTCCACCCCCATCAATGAGGCGATCTTGCCGCCCTTGATAATGCGGCGGATGTCGGCTGCGCGCGTTGCCATCTCAAAACTACCGGGGTTACCCGCGACGAAGCGCTTGACGATGTCGATCTCCTCCAGCGTCATCTCAACCGCGACCGGCCCTAGAAAATTCGCTGGAATCCAAACCGACCAGAATTGCGCACCAACCTTGCCCTTGATGAGCCTGGGAATATCGGTTTGCAGCGGATGCGGCAGCGCGGCTGTATCGCGCGTCAGATCAAGCTTTTCAACCTTGGCGTCATGATCGGCGCGGATTTCCCAGGGGAGATCATTATGGCCGTCGATCACCGGGGTCGCAGTAAGGAGGCGCTCAACGCGGGCCTTGAGCGCGGCGGCATCGGCAGGCGGGGTAACGGGCAGCGGCGCGGCGGCGGCGAGCAACAGGAACAACATGTATTTCCCCCTCAATTGTCACCATGTAAGCC
>JBBQAU010000076.1:0-10091 GCA_038316685.1 Sphingomonadales bacterium | reverse complement strand
CGAGGAGCATATTTCTTGTTTTGGCTGGGCCAGTCAGGAAGAAATGCACGATATCGCTGATATGGCGATCCGCGTGAACGATTTCCTGTGCGGTCTCTTCGCTGGTGCAGGCATTCGCCTTGTCGACTTCAAGCTCGAATTTGGGCGCATTTGGGATAATGATTACAGCCGGATCATCCTGGCCGATGAAATTAGCCCGGATGGGTGTCGATTGTGGGACATGGCCAGCGGCGAAAAGCTCGACAAGGATCGATTCCGGCGAGACTTAGGCGGAGAGATTGAGGCTTATCAGGAAGTCGCGCGGCGGCTGGGGTTGATGCCTGAGGGTGAGGATAACGCTGTCCTTGATCTAGAAAGCCACCGTAAACGGCGCGGGAAATAGGCCGCGGATCAAGGGACCACCGCTCAGCTGTTTCTGAAGCGGAAGCAGCAGACCATCCCGAAGACGAAGCTGACGAACAGCGCCACATGGATATGGCCGGTCGTATCCGTCCAGCCAAAATACTGCCCGCCAAACGCGAACAACGCGATGAAAAGGATCATTGCGAGCCCCGCCATCTTCGCAAATCCTTTCCTGCTGCGCGCCCCGCGCCGCCCGCGAGGAGGATGTCGGTTAATCTGTTCCTAGCGCTTGATCCAAGGATGAAGGTTGCAGCGTCGGCGCACCATCGGCATAGCGGCGACAGACGCGCAAAAGGATGTACCAGCGATGAAACTCAGCATCTTTGTCACCTTGAAACCGGGCGTGCTCGATCCGCAGGGCAAGGCAATCCATAAGGCGCTTGATGGCTTGGGCTTTAGCGGAGTCAATGACGTGCGCGCCGGAAAGCTGATCGAACTCGATGTCGCTGATGACACCAGCGATGCCGCGATCGACGAGATGTGCCGCAAGCTGCTCGCCAGTACCGTCATCGAAAACTACCGGATCGTGCGCGCATGAAGACGGCCGTCATCGTCTTCCCAGGCTCCAATTGCGATCGCGACATCGCGGTGGCGCTTGAACAGGTAACTGGGGTCAAGCCGACGATGATCTGGCACGGCGAAACGGTGCTGCCTGACGGGATCGGCCTCATCGCGTTGCCGGGCGGCTTTTCTTATGGCGATTATCTGCGCTGCGGAGCGATTGCCGCACGCTCACCGATCATTGCGGCGATCGTCGCAGCGGCTGATCGCGGCTTACCCGTGCTCGGGATTTGCAACGGGTTTCAGGTGCTGACCGAAATCGGCCTGCTGCCCGGCGCGCTCATGCGGAATGAAGGGCTCGATTTTGTCTGTCGCGACGTCGCGCTGACTGTTGAGAATGCGCAAAGTGCGTTCACCAGCCGCTATGCCGCAGATGAGCGCGTCTCCTTTCCCGTTGCCCATCATGACGGCAATTATGTCGCCGATAGCGACACGCTTGATCGGCTCGAAGGCGATGGCCGGGTCGCCTTCCGCTATGCGGAGCGCGTCAACGGGTCTGCCCGACAGATCGCTGGCGTTCTGAGCCCGGCGGGTAATGTGCTCGGGATGATGCCGCACCCCGAGCGCAAGATTGAAGCCGCGCACGGCGGCACCGACGGTCGCCGACTGTTTGAGGGGTTGCTGGAAACGGTCGGGGCCTAGTGCCTGAACACCACGGTGTATCGCGCCAGCAGAACTATCACGCTGGGCCATAGCATCGTATTCCAAATATCATGCCAGTTTGCCCAAAGGTCGATTGGCGCACGATTGGCAAAGCTATCGCGCAAATCCCACACCTCCCCCACAAGTGCTGCCGCCAGCACCAAGCACCAAGGCTTCCAGCTTGAGAGCTTCCATCCAAATACTAGCGCGGCACCAAGTAAAAGCGTGAGCGCGACATAAACATGCAGCGCGTCCTTCGCCAACCCAACATTTTGTACTAGCCACATTTTGACCGCCTGCAATGCACTTGGCGTCACGATCACACCTGCGACTTGAACGGCGTAAAGTCGGTCCGGTCGTCAAACACGTCAACGCCCTCGCGGCTCTTCAGGAAATTGACCGCCAGATAGGTTACCGGCGTCAGTAGGACTTCCCAACTCACCTTGAGCAGCCACTGCGTCACCAGCACCTTGATGACGAGATCATTGGTCCAGCCTTCCGCGCCCCAAAACGCGAGCGGGTAAAAGATCAGACTGTCGACCGCTTGTCCCGCCACGGTCGAGCCGATGGTGCGGGTCCAAAGCTGCTTGCCGCCGGTCCACACCTTCATCCGGGCAAGCACATAGGAATTGACGAACTCGCCCGCCCAAAAGGCGCAGACCGAAGCAAAAACGATGCGGGGGACCTGACCAAAGATCGTCTCATACGCCACCTGATTTTTCCAATCCGGCGCGGGCGGCAGCGCGACGACCACGAACGACATAAACGCCATAAACAACACAGCGATAGTGCCCGCCCAAATCACGCGGCGCGCGCGAGCATAGCCATAAACTTCTGTCAGCACGTCGCCGATTACATAGGAAATCGGGAAAAACAGGATGCCTGCACCAAACGGCCAATAGCCGACGCCCGGCAGCCAGATTTGCGCAACCTTGCCCGCCCCGATCACGTTGGAAAGCAAGATGATCGCCACAAATGCCGCCATCACGAAATCGAAATAACGAAAATGCCCGCCCGCAATATCGCCCGCTGAAACCACCTTCACGTGCATGCATTACCCCCTGTCAAAACTTCTCCAACCTATGATGACAGTTTCGCAGACGCGCAATTGTCGCTAACCGCAATCCGGTCGCGCGCCCGTAGCTCAGTTGGATAGAGCACGAGACTTCTAATCTTGAGGCCGCTGGTTCGAATCCAGCCGGGCGCGCCACCATTGTCATCACAGTGCAACGTAAAAGTCATTGACGTGTAATCGTTGTGAAAAATTCATGTTACATTTCCCCCATACCGGGAACCTAACGCTTCCAATCAAGGCGGCGATTCGGGGGCCTACCAATGATCACATTTTTCGATCGCCTTCCGGCGAGGCGCGCGGTGCGTTCGCTGCTGCTCGGTGGTATCTGCTTCGCTGCCTTTGGCGCGAGCTCGGCCGGGGCGCAAACCACGCCACCAACAACCAACTCCGAAACGCTGGAAGATGCTGCGGGCGAAGACATCGTCGTCAAGGGCAGCCGCCCGATCCGCGAATCAGAAGAAGCCGCTTTGGCGATCCAAAAAAATTCAATTTCGCTGGTCAGCGTCATCTCAGCCGACTCGGTGGGTCGTCTGCCCGATCAGAACATTGCCCAGGCCGTCAGCCGTCTGCCCGGCATTGCTGTTCAGCGTGACCAGGGCCAGGCCCGGAGTGTCAGCGTGCGCGGCGCGCCAAACAACTGGACGACGCTGGCGTTTGACGGGATCAACGTCATCAGCCCGGAAGGCCGTAGGGCCCGGTTCGACTCAATCCCGTCGGCCATCGCCGCACAGATTATCATTAGAAAGGCTGTTACGCCTGACATGACTGCTGAAACGATCGCCGGTAATATCAATGTTGTTACCCGCTCGGCGTTTGATCATCCTGGCCAGCATGTCGCGCTGCGCGGCGGCGTTGGTTATGTCGATCTCGGCGGCGGCGCAGAATATGAAGGAACCGGCGTCATTTCCAACCGGTTTGAAACCGGCATAGGCGAGATCGGCTTTGTTGCCTCGGGCAGCTATTATCAGCGTGGGATGGCCACCGACAATTTTGAGACTGATTGGGAGACCGTGGCGCGTGACCAGCGCCCGGTTGGTGAAGGCCCCTTCCCCCGCGTCTGGGCGCGTGAGACGGAAAACAAGCTCTATCGCCTGACGCGCGCCAACTACAGCGCGTCAATCAAGCTCGAATGGCGTCCAAGCGAAGGCCACCAGATCTTCGGCACCAGCATATTTTCGGCCTTTACCGATAATGAGCTGCGCTGGAACTCGATTTACGACTTCGACGATCAGGAAAACCTGGTCCCTAACGCTGCCACCCCGTGCACCAGTGGCGCGCTGACGCCGAACACGACGGGGTATGCCGATGTCTGCGCTGGCAACACGCCTTTCCTCGGAACGGTGAATGGCATCGACATCAACCACAACTCGCTCTCACGCCAGTTTGAACAATCGGTGTTCATCAATACGATTGGTGGCGATCACAAATTCAACAATTGGACCGTCGGCTGGCGCGGCAACTACACCCAGTCCAGGGACAACCGCTCCGCCCCGGCACAGCTCAATTACGATAGCCCCGCGTTTGGCACCGCTGGAGCGAACGCGATCAACCGTCCTTCGGTAGTCTATGATCTGCGTGATCCGCAACTCGCCAGGGTTGAACTTTTTCGCACCCTGCGCGCAGCAAACGGCACACTCTCACGCGGTGATCGCGTAATGCAGATCGAGGATTTCCCGCTCAGCCTGACGCGCGTGCGTTCAACGCGCGCGATCGACACGACCAATGCCTATACCGGCCGCATCGATGTCAGCGTCGACACGAGCTTGCTTGGCGACACCAAGTTCAGCTTCGGCGCGCAATACGATAACCGCACCAAGGGCGTGAATGAGAGCCTGCTCGACATCAATCCAAACACGCCATCGGGTGCAACGACGGCATTTCTGGCGGCAGGAATTCCAACGGGGATAGCCGCGATCGCCAGCAACGAACCTTATCGTGGTCAGCTGCCGCTCGGCTTCAACTTCCGTAACTTCTCGCAGGTCGCAATTACCGACATCGCCAACCGGCTGATTCCCTTTGGTGCCTTTGTGCCCGCCAACCAGAATTTTTACCGGGTTAAGGAAGAGGTTCTGTCGGGTTACGTGATGGGTGTCAGCAAGTTCAACTGGGGCAATATCGTCTATGGCGTCCGCCTCGAGAGCGTCCGCAATACCGCAGACGCATTCCGCGCGGCAACCTCGGGCGGCGCACCAACTGTTCCGGTGAGCACCGCAAGCGACTTTTTCGGCGTATTCCCGAGCGTTCACCTGAACTGGGATATTACCGACGAGCATAAGCTGCGTCTGTCCGGGAACACCGGTGCGGCGCGCCCCGACTATCCCGTGCTGCGCCCGAACTTCACCTTCAACGATGCCAACCTGACGATCAACGGTGGCAATCCCAATGCCCGCCCTGAGCGGACCAAAGGCATCGATCTTTATTGGGAATATTACCCCAATGCCGGCGGTTTCGTGTCGATTGGCGTGTTCTACAAGGCGGTCTCTGACGTCCTTTTTGGATCCAGCACGGTCTTCAATTCGGACATCCTCAACTTCGGTGGCGTCAACCGTTCGCAATATCAGTTCAATACCACGTTGAACGGCGGACGTGGCCATATCTATGGCTTGGAAGCTGCCTTCCAGATGCGCCTCGACTCCTTCCTGAAGAACGACAGCTGGATCGGTGGCTTCGGCATCCAGACCAACGCCATCCTCAACCGAACGTCGGCAACCACCCCTGAAGGTCAGCGCGTTCAGCTGCCGGGTGCGTCGGACTTCGTGTTGAACGTTGGGCCATATTACGAGAAATATGGTCTTTCGCTTCGGGCATCCTATCAATATCGCTCGCCCTGGCTTGATGGCCTGGGGTCCACTGGGGTTGGCGGCAATTTCTTTTGGGATCGCGATGAAGAACTCGACGTGTCGGCGCGTTATTCAATCAACAAGAATTTCGAAGTCTATGCCGATTTCTCAAACGTCCTGAATGGCCCCGGGCGCCGCTATGTCGGCATCAGCGCCCGCACGACCGAGCGTGAAACCTTTGGTCGTCGCTATACCGGTGGTGTCCGCGTTACCTTCTGATCGACCTGTGTCTCCGGCGGGATTTGCTTGCCGGGGACACGAGCGTTAAGATCAGGCCATGATGATTAAAAACCTCTCGGCGAGCCTTGTTGCAGCGCTCCTCCTCACCGCTGCTACCCCTGCCAATGCCGATATGAATTCGACGCGACGCGAGGCAATCGCCAAGCGGACGCGGATCATTCGCGACGATTGGGGGATCGCGCATGTCCAGGGCAAAACCGACGCCGACGCGGTCTTTGCGATGATCTATGCCCAGGCCGAAGATGACTTCCCCCGTATCGAGGCCAATTACCTGACATCGCTTGGCCGCATGGCAGAGGCCGAAGGCGAAGCGGCGATCTGGCAGGATTTGCGGATGCGCCTGTTCAATGATCCCAAAAAATTGCAGCAGCAATTTGCCGAAAGCCCCTCCTGGCTTCAGGCGTTGATGGTGGCATGGGCCGATGGCCTGAACCACTATCTCGCCAAACACAGGCAGGTGAAGCCCCGCGCGATCAAAAGTTTTGAACCCTGGATGGCGCTCAGCTTTTCAGAAGGGAGCATTGGTGGGGATGTTGAGCGCGTTCGGTTGGAACCGCTTGCGGCACTTTACGGGGATAACAAGCTCGCGCTGGTGACGCCGGTTGACGCTCGGGTTTACACCGAGCCCAAGGGGTCAAATGGCATCGCAATTGCCCCCATGCTGACTAGCGCCAAGCGCAGCCTGTTGTTGATCAACCCGCATACGAGCTTCTTCTTCCGGTCCGAACAACAGGTGACGAGCGAGGCTGGACTCAACGTCTATGGCGCAGCCACCTGGGGGCAGTTCTTTGTTTATCAGGGGTTTAATGAGCGTGTTGGCTGGATGCACACGTCAAGCGGCGTCGATTCAGTTGATGAGTTTGCCGAGACGATCGTCAAACAGGGCGACAAAGTTTTCTATCGCTACGGCACTGAACTTCGCCCGGTTACGTCTAAACCAATCACGCTTTCATTTCGCATGACGTCGGGCGCTTTAAGGCAGCGTAGCTTCTCCACTTACGCCACGCATCATGGGCCAATCGTGCGTGCAGAAGGCGACAAATGGGTGGCAGTGGCTTTAATGAACAAGCCTGTGGCAGCGCTCGAACAATCCTTCTTGCGCACCAAAGCGAGCGACTTTGCGTCTTATTATAAAGTGATGGCACTCCAGGCCAATTCATCCAACGCCACCCTGTTTGCCGATGCCAATGGCGATATCGCCTATCTCCACCCGCAATTCGTGCCGAAGCGTAATGACAAGTTTGATTATCGCGGCGTGGTCGATGGCAGCGACCCAGCGACCGACTGGCAGGGTTTGCACAGCCTTGATGAACTCCCCAAGGCGCTGAGCCCGGCCAATGGCTGGGTGATGAACACCAATAACTGGCCGTGGACGGCGGCGGGGATTGGCTCCATCAGCCAGGCCGACTTCCCGCGCTATATGGATACCGCAGGCGAAAACCCGCGCGGCCTGCATGCACTCCGCGAGTTGCAAGGCCAATCGGGCTTCACCATCGACAAGTTGCGCGATGTGGCGTTCGACCCTGATCTTACCGCGTTTGAACCGCTCGTTCCGTCACTGATAGCCGCATGGGACGGCTTGACTGAGGCTGATCCGCGAAAAGCCGCGCTCCGTGATCAGATTGCGCTGCTGCGGACCTGGGATTTAAAATGGTCGGCGAGCTCAACCGCCACGTCGCTTGCCATTTTCTGGGGCGAGGCATTGTGGGGCAACGCTACTGACGACTTTGAAATCGAAACCGGCGGCCTGAACCATTACAACCAGATGTTGGCAGCCAACCCAACCCGCAAATTGGCCGCGCTCAGCCAGGCCGTCGCGCGGCTGACCGCAGATTTCGGCAGCTGGAAAGTCGCCTGGGGCGAGATTAATCGCTTCCAACGCGTCAGCTCGGCGATCGCACCCTTATTTGACGATACGCTGCCCAGCACGCCTGTGGGCTTCACGTCCGCGCAATGGGGGTCGCTTGCATCCTTCGGCGCAAAGCGCCACCCCGGCACCACGCGCTATTACGGGACGAGCGGCAACAGCTTCGTCGCAATCGTAGAATTCGGCGAACGCGTCCGCGCCCGCGCGGTCACCGCTGGCGGCGAGAGCGGCAACACGGCATCAAAACACTTCAACGATCAGGCAGATCGATATGCGACCGGCAATTTGCGCGAGGTATATTTTTACCCCGACCAGCTAATCGGGCACACGGAGCGGAATTACCGTCCGGGGGAATAGTAGCGCAGCGCACCAAACGACATTAGGAACGCCCAGCATGGCAAAGCCGCGCACGCATCGTTTTTATTCGATCCACGCCCATCAATTGGTGCGCGTCGCGGCCACGACGCCGCGCGGAACGGTGGGTGACCCGGCGGCCAATGCCGAGGCTGCGATTGATCTCGTCAAGCAGGCGGCGGGGGACGCGGTTGATCTGATTGTTTTTCCTGAACTGAGCCTGTCATCCTACGCGATTGATGATCTTCATTTGCAGGCAGCGCAGCAGGTCGCGACCGAGGCGGCGATTGCGCGATTGGCGGCGGCAACGGCAAAGCTGCGGACGGTGATGCTGGTGGGGGCGGCGATCCTGCGCAACGGTCGGCTGTATAATTGCGCGGTGGCGATTGCGCGGGGGCGGATATTGGGGGTCGTCCCCAAGACGTTTCTGCCCAATTACCGGGAGTTTTATGAAAAGCGCTGGTTTGCCAGCGGCGCCGGGCTGACGGGGCTTGAGATTATTTTGGCAGGGCAACGTGTACCGTTTGGCACTGACCTGATCTTTGCCGCGAGCGACCTGCCGCATTTTATCTTTCATGCTGAAATCTGCGAGGATTTCTGGTCACCCACCCCGCCATCGACCAATGGCGCGCTGGCGGGTGCGTTAATCTGTTGCAACCTGTCGGCCTCGCCCATTGTGATTGGCAAGGCGCGCGACCGGGCGATGCTGGCCGCCGCGCAATCGAACCGCGCGATCTGCGGCTATGTCTTTTCCGCGTCAGGACCGGGCGAAAGCACCAATGATCTTGCCTGGGACGGCCAAAGCCTGATCCATGAAATGGGCGATTTACTGGTCGAATCGAAGCGTTTCCCACCCGTGGCAGACACGATCATTGCTGATGTCGATACCGGGCGCTTGCAGCTTGAACGGATGCGCGATGGCACGTTTAATGACGCAGCGCGGCTTTCAGGTGATCCAGAACTGCATTTTCGCACGGTCGAATTTTTGCATCAGCCCGACTATGCAGATGTTGGGCTCACGCGCGATCTGCGCCGCTTCCCATTTGTCCCCAATGCGCCCGAGCGGCTGGATGCCGATTGCTATGAAGCCTTCAACATTCAGGTGGAGGGATTGCTGCGCCGGATGGAGGCATCGCGCGTTGAGCACCTCGTCATCGGCATATCGGGCGGGCTTGATTCAACGCATGCGCTGATTGTCGCGGCAGAGGCAATTGACCGGCTAAAGCTGCCTCGTGACCGCATTCTTGGCTTTACCATGCCAGGATTTGGGACGAGCGAGGGCACAAAATCAAATGCCTGGGCACTGATGCGGGCGTTGGGTGTATCAGGCGACGAGATTGATATCCGCCCCGCCGCCCATCAGATGTTTGCCGATCTCGATCATCCCTTTGCACATGGTAAGAAGGTTTACGACGTAACCTTTGAAAATGTGCAGGCGGGGTTGCGGACCGATTATCTGTTTCGGCTGGCCAATCAGCGAAACGGGCTGGTGATTGGCACGGGTGATTTGTCAGAGCTGGCGCTGGGTTGGTGCACCTACGGCGTCGGCGATCATATGAGCCATTACGGCGTCAATGCCGGGGTCGCCAAGACGCTCATCCAGTATCTGATCCGCTGGACGATCACGAGCGACTTTTGGGATGCCGAAACCGAACGGGTGCTTGAGGCGATCCTAGCGACCGAGATTTCGCCCGAGCTGGTCCCGCCCGACAATGGCGTCATCCAAAGCACGCAAGAGAAAATTGGCCCTTATGAGCTGCACGACTTTTTTCTGCATTATGTGATCCGGCAGGGGCAATTGCCCTCTAAAATCGCGTTTCTGGCATATCACGCGTGGCGCGACACAAAGCAGGGCCGGTGGCCGCGCGGGATTACGCCGGCGGGGCGTCATGCGTATGATTTGCCGACGATCGGTAAATGGCTGGAGACGTTCCTGTATCGTTTCTTTGCGGTCAGCCAGTTCAAACGGTCGGCAATGCCCAATGGGCCAAAGGTTTCGGGCGGCGGCGCATTGTCACCGCGTGGGGATTGGCGTGCGCCCTCTGACGGGGTAGCGACGGTATGGCTTGATGAATTGAAGGCGAATTTGCCTTAGTCCGTGGTGGTGCGA